>DATLVY010000104.1:0-23202 GCA_035576845.1 Candidatus Acidiferrum sp.
GACAAATTCGCGGGCTGAACAATTTCGGTAATGCCGATTGTCGGTATGCCTTGGGCGGCCGCCAGCTTTTTCATAGCGTCGGTCAGCGGTGTCGTGGTTTGTTGGTTGTAAACTAACACCTTTACCTGACCGCTCTGCAGCTGCTGCTGAAACTGGATAAGACTACTGGTCGGCGGGTCGTTGCCCTCGGCCACGGCCTGGATGAAGGCTGGCGGCGAGACTAAATCTAGCCCAGTAGCCTGGGCCAGGTAGTCAAAAATATCTTCGGTTGCTGCGACTTGTGTGCCGCCAAACTGCTGCTTAATGCCGGCGATACGGTTTTGGTACCCAGCCAACTTGGCTTGCAGCTGGCTGTACTGTGCCGCAAAATAGCTGGCATTGGATGGGTCAAGCTGTGCCAAATCTTTTTCTATTTGGGCCGTCGTTTTATCAACAAAGCTTGGGCTGTACCAAAAATGTGGATTATCGGTGTTCTTTTTGCCAAGCAGGTCGGCCACGTGCAGCACCTTGCGGTTTGTATTCGGACTGGCGGTTAACAGTTTGTCGCCCCAAGCATCGTAACCAGCACCGTTTAGAATTACATAATTTGCATCGGCCACGGCGCGAGCGTTGGCCGTAGTGGTTTCGTATTCGTGCGGGTCGGCGTTGGGGTCGGAGACGATGCTTGCAACCTGCACTTTATCGCCGCCAATTTGTGCGGCCAAACTGCCCCAAAAGTTTTCGTCGGCGACAATCTGCAATTTACCAGAGATGGGCATTTTATGCTCGGTGCCAAGCATGCCTAAAACAATAACCACGGCTACAAAAATAGCACCGGAAATCGCAAAGGTTAGTGGAGATTTGAAAAACTTACTCACGTTATTATTAAGTATAGCCACGCTTGTAAGTATTGCAAATGTGTCGCAATTTTATATAAAATTGCAGCATGGATAAAACCACACAATCCTTACGGACGATTTTAAAACAAGCGGGTTTTAGCGCTACCAAACAGCGCCAACAAATTTTTGATCTATTAAAAGACCAGGAGCCCTTGAGCATGCACCAGCTGGTACAGCGCGCCACAGGCAAAATGGACCGGGCCAGCGTGTACCGCACCATTAGCCTGTTCGAGCGCCTCGGCATTCTCGATCGTTTAAATATTGGTTGGAAATACAAGCTCGAACTCAGCGATAAATTTGCCCAGCATCACCACCATCTAACCTGCCTGAACTGCCATAAAATTACTCCAATCAACGCCGCAAAGCTCGAAGCCATTATCGCCGCTATTGGCGCCGAACAACACTTTACGCCCACCGAGCACCAGATTGAGATTCAGGGGTATTGTGTTGGTTGTAAGATAAGATTGGTAGTGGTGTAAAAGGGGCGTCCGCGATGGGCATGAGTAATAAAGTTATCTTTGACTAATACCATACCGATGCCGCCGCATAAGTCGGAGACGCTGGTTGATAGAGCGATCACACCGAGCTAAGTCTGTGGCGGGGCACCATGAAAAGTTAAGAGCCTACCATTATACATCTGTGTATTGGTTAGGCTCTTGGTTTAGAGACGGGCTATTTGCGATGGTATAGGTTCTTGAGTAAGCTCATCAGGATAAAGTGCCTCACTAATGCTGCGGCAGTGTCGCCGCTTGAAGCCACCAGCTCGATTCCGTTGAAAAAACCTCTGACGATTGCGTCGGGGTGAGACTCAACCTCGGCAATCATCTTCAAGGCAGCCAACTCTATAGTTGGCTCTCCTTCGAGCGAACAAAGGTGAATGTTTACAGGCATGTTGCCCTCCTGCCTCACCCAGCATACAAAGCTAGTCTTACTATGAGGCTGCAAGCAGACTGGCCGTTCCGCTTGAAGCCGCATAGTACAGGGCTGTTGAGTACAACCCTAAAGGGCAACTGTATTAGTGTAGCATGTTGACAATGATTAGTCAAGTTTGCTCAATCTGAATATTGAACCCTAGTGATGGGGGTAGCATTCAGCAGTAGAAAAGCCTCGAGATGGACATGAAGATTTGGGTAGACCAAAGGCTGCTATACTATCTGTATGCGACTCAGAGCAATTTTTTTCGATTTTTTTGGTGTACTGTATCTTGGCGGTGTGCCTAATGAACCCTTGTTGGATTTTATTGGACACGAGCTGAAACCTCGCTATAAACTAGGTATCATCACCAGCACCCGCGATGTTGGCAAGTATATCGATCGCGACGAACTGCAGTTATTTAACGTGTTTATCGCTTCTAGCGAAGTCGGGTTTGTCAAGCCTGATCCTGAGATTTTTCGCTTTGCCTGCCAGCAACTACATATTGAGCCAAGTGAGGCTATACTCGTCGACGACATTCCCGAAAACTGTTCTGGTGCACAAATGGCCGGGATGCAAGCAATTTTGTATACGGATTTTCCATCACTCCAACGCCAGCTTGCCAAACTTGAGAAAGCCGACCATGCCTGAGCTGCCCGAAGTCGAAACGGTGCGCCTCGGCCTCGAGCGATTGTTGACTGGCCGCGAGGTAAAAACAGTGCAGGCAACCTGGGCTAAGAGTTTTCCGAACGATGAGCTGGCGGTGCAGTCACAGGTGGTTGGTGCACGGGTCACAGCGGTGCGCCGACGGGCCAAAGTGCTTATGATTGAGCTGAGCAGCGGCTACAGCTTGGTGACGCACCTAAAAATGACTGGCCAGCTAGTGTTCCGAGATGGCGCAGTGCGCTTTGGCGCAGGACATCCCAACGGCAGTTTAGTGGGCGAGTTGCCAGATAAATCGACACGTGTTATTTTTACGTTCGTAGATGGCTCCAAACTGTTTTTTAACGACCAGCGCAAGTTTGGCTGGATGCGGCTGCTGCCGACGGCGGAAGTGCCGAATATCGACTTTTTCCAAAAAGTCGGGCCGGAGCCGTTGGACAACACGTTTACGGCTGAGGCTTTTGTTGCACGTATTCGCCGCCGACCAAAAAGTACCATCAAGGCAGTGCTGCTCGATCAAACGGTGGTAGCCGGGGTTGGCAATATTTATGCCGACGAATCACTGTTTGCGGCTAAAATCCACCCGGCTCAGCGGGTTGTTGATGTCGGTGATGAGCAATTAAAACTTTTGTACCAAGAACTTCGCCGCATCTTAAAACTGAGCATCGAAAAGGGCGGCTCCACCGATAAAAATTATGTTGATGCTGAGGGGAAAAAGGGGAGCTATTTAAGCTTTGCCCAAGTTTTTCGCCGCGAGGGTTTGGCTTGCCCGCGTTGCGGCGCGACCATTATCAAACTTCGTGTTGCTGGGCGTGGGACGCATATTTGCCCGGTATGCCAGGTTGCGGCTCACTAAAGTAAAAGACCCTGGTTATCCCAGGGTCTTGGACGCGCTACATCGTAATAGCTAGTTGCTTGGCCAAGTGGCTTTGCTGTTAGCAAAAACGCAAAGCTCAGTTGGGTGGGAAGTTTGGTCGTCTAGCTTGCGGATTGTCGCACCATGCGGTATCTGGATGCCGGCGTCGGGGTAAATCCACCCCCGGAAACCTTCCGGCAAGAAGACCACCAGGCCGTTTTCATCCTGTGTGGCGTGCGCTCTTGCCCCTCTGCACGGGTGGCCCATCGCGGTGACTTCGAACGCAGGAGCCTCGGCAGCTGTGCCATTTATCCTCACGAAGTCCTCAGGTTTAAGCCCGTGAATTATGTCGGGAAGCTTGGCTGCGCCCACCTTGTATGCTTTCTCGGCATCTTCAGGGGTTAGCAGTATCAGAATCTCTCCTTCAAGGTGGGGAGCTCCAGGCATCCTGGAGACACTACGCCATGTGGCGCGGAGTTGATGCTGTTTTGCGAACTGGTTCCAGGCTTCTGGCGAACTCCAGAAAGTTGCGTAATCACCAGAAGCGTCCCGCACTTGATGTTTGGGCAACGCGGGCAACCCTCTAGAGTAGCAGTTCTGTAGCTTCTGGTCAGTACTAAAAAGCAGTGTCTCGACACCATTACGTGCAACAAGTGTCCAGTAAGGTGGTATTAAGGGGTATTGGTCATCCAGCTCTGTTTGCAGCTGCCAAAGCAGAGGCCGAGGTACCAGAATTGTGCCAGACCACCGACCAAACTGAACATGGAACTGGGCATGCACACCGCTTGACTTCCTAAAGCCGTCACGCGCGGTAAGCAAGCAATATCCCTGTGGTTTAATCGTCGCACCTTCCCACGTGTCAATATTTGTCTCTGCGGGTGCGACTATGAGGTGTTGAACATGCTTATCTGACGTCAAGAGCTTAACAAGCGGGTGTTTCTGTTGCTGCTGCGCCCACTGGATAGCTCGCTCTTCGATGAGCCAAAATGCTCCGACGTATGCGCCCGTTTGCTGTATGCCACGCTCACCGTCGGGCCACTGGTGCTCTACAAGCCATGCGCGGTGTCCACTGGCTATAACGTCTGTTGGGCGGAACGTATAGGTGCCGGTACTGCGATAGTCGCTGAAGGGCGCATCCACTTCCAGATCTGGCCCGGTTCCTGCAAACCCTCGATTGACCAGATAATCAGGTGGCTGGAGTATCTCCAGCGTGCGACACAAAAGCTCGAGATGCACATTTTGAATAGTCCTGACCCCCCTCGTTTCGGAACCCTCAAACCTAACTAGCGTTCGCCAAGGCTCGATACCGTGCTCGATCCCAAGTTTTTTGCCGTCGAGGCTGACGGTAAAAACATAACTTAGCATATGCCTGCTCCATTCACAAAAAAACGATAGCGCTAGCAACCCGCTAGAGCTTTATCGGTCGCACGTAAGTTTTACGGCGACATAAAACAAATCATATACGCGTTAGCTTTGGTTGTCAATTATTTCGTATGGCAATTATCCCATCGCACCATCCCGCACGTTACACTCCGCCTGATGCTGCATGGGTTGAAGGGATAATTGCCAACTTCAAGAACATTTTGTTGCTACAATAGGCGAGTGGTTAGTATATATACTGGTGCCAATAATTTTTTGCTCAGACAGTCAGTTGATAAGGTTGTACTTGAATTTGTACAAAAATTCGGATCACACACAGTTGAAAAGTTTGATGCTGCAGAAGTTGAGTCTAACCAACTTGGGGAGTTGTTGCAAAGTACATCGCTATTTGCTGACGAACGACTAGTGGTAATCGATAATGTATCGACAAACAAAGCCTTGTGGGAGGCTTTAGAAACCTGGATTGACCGGGTTCCATCTCAAACAACGCTATTACTTATAGAGCCGACACCAGATAAGCGTACGAAAACTTATAAGTTACTTGTGCAATATGGCGCAGTCAGGGAGTTTGGAGAACTGTCCGACGCCGATTTGAACAAATGGATGCGAGATGCAGTAGCGGCTCAGGGAGGAGTGTTAGATGTCGAGGTCGCCGGCTATTTACTCAAGACGGTTGGCACCGACCAGTGGCGGCTGTGGCAGGAACTGCAGAAATTGCTCAGCTATAACCCCATAATTTCCAAACAAGCAATTGACGAATTGGTCGAACTAACACCGCAGGCGACGGCTTTTGAGCTGCTGGATGCGGTGATGAACCATAAGTTAGAACAGATTAATCGCTTGCTGGAAAGTGTGGCGGCAAATGAAGACCCGTATAAATTTATGGGCTTGCTGATTTCGCAAATTCACGCACTGGCGGTGGTTAAGGCTGCTGCGGGTAAAACGGTGGATGAAATGGCTAAAGACTCTGGCCTGCACCCGTTTGTGCTGCGTAAAACACAGCTAATAGCGCGGAGCATGGCACTCCAAAAGCTCTATGATAGTATCAAAATTGTTGCACGATGTGACGAGCAATTAAAGTCGACAGGGGCTGAACCTTGGTTTTTAATTGGCCAATGTTTGCAGCGGCTGGCGCAGTAACTATGCGACCTTAACCTTGATCTAGCCGCTCGTGAGGATTGAACGATGCCCGGGGCGGTGCGGCCCAGGCGCTATAACAGCTCACCGTATAGTGAGCTGTTTCCATAGCATCTGTGGCTAAAGTGATTTTTTGGCTACTCGGCTGCTTTTTTAGCAGCGGTTTTTGGTTTTGAGGCCACCTTTGGGGTAGCTACTTTGGTGGCAACCTTTTTCTCGGCGGCTTTAACGGCTGCCGTCTTTTTTGGTGCGTGTTTTGTGCCCACTTCTTTGGCAATTTTAGCGAGCTGAGCTTTCTTGCGTGCGGCAGCATTTTTGCTGAGCAAGTTCTTTTTAACCGCTTTGTCGATTTCTGACTGTGCAGCGCTTAAATTCTTGGCGGCCTTGTCGAGCGTAAAAGCTTTAACCGCACTACGCAGGCCGCGCTTGGTGGCTACGTTGCGGGCGTGGCGCTTGGCCGTCTGGTGCATTCGTTTAATGGCGGATTTGATAATTGGCATACATTGTCTCGTTTATATTGATGGTTACTTAGCGACATTATATCTGGTTAATGGCAAAAAGTAAACAAAATACTATGGGGACATTGACCAGCCAGCAGCGCTTATGCTACAGTAAGCCTAAAGACGCGGGGCGTCCTATAAAAACAAAAGGTGCAACATGGATAATAATTCCGGCAATGGTACTGGGGCGAAACAACAGATTGTCGATCGAATTCGGCAGTCGACCAATATTCTTATAACTGTTAGCAGTAATCCTTCGGTGGATGCTTTGTCGGCGGCGCTGGCCTTGGCGCTGATGCTGAATAAAATGGACAAGCATGCCACAGCCGTTTTTAGCGGCGCAGTGCCACCGGCCATTAATTTTTTGCAGCCAGATAAAACGTTTGAGCATAACGTCGATAGCCTCCGCGATTTTATTATTGCGCTCGACAAAGAAAAAGCCGACCGGCTGCGCTATAAAGTCGAAAACGATGTAGTGCGTATTTATATAACGCCGTATCGCTCGGAGATCAGCGAAAAAGATCTGCGCTTCAGCCAAGGTGATTTTAACGTGGATATGATTGTTGCACTTGGGGTAGAGAAGCGCGAGGAACTAGATAAAGCCATTGTTGCCCATGGACGCATTTTGCATGATGCGACGGTCATGACTATTAACGCCGCCGCCCAAAGAAGCAACCTGGGTGTGGTAGACTGGCAGGACACAACCGCCAGCAGCCTCAGCGAGATGCTCACCTCGATGGCTGACTCGCTGCAGCCGAACTTGCTTGATCCGCAAATCAGCACGGCTTTATTAACCGGTATTGTTGCGGCTACCGATCGTTTTAGCAACCAGCACACCACCCCGCGGGTGATGACCATGGCGGCTCAATTGATGGCTGCCGGCGCCAACCAACAACTCATTGCGAGCAATTTGATTGACACTAGCCAATTGCCAAAAAATATGCCGATACCCTCTGGTGCGATCAATAAGCCCAGCGGGGCGCCGGTGCCAGATGCAAATGCTCCGAAGGGTGAGATGCATATCGAGCATGTCGAGCCACAAGAAATTCAGCCCATGCCACCGCAGCCTCCCAAGCCATCCCTGGTGGCTCCTGTGCAGCCCGCACCTGCGCCTAACCTGCAGCAACAACCGCAGAATCAACCCCGACAGCAGAACCAGCAACAGCAGCCAAAACCTCAAAAAAACCGTCAGTTTAATAATACAAGACCATCATGGATGGATCGTAACGACGGCCGCCCGCCCGAGCGCGGTGAGGTTGATCAGCCACCGACTTTTGGCGGTAGCTTAAGCGCCACGGCCGAGGAGGCGCTTGAAGATAAACTACGCGACGAAACCGAAGCTCGTAACCACACAATTTTGACCCACGAAGAAACGCCGCCCAATGATCAGATAGTTACCAAAAAACCTTTGGTATTGCAGCCGCTTGATGCGATAGCCCCCGCTCCTGCACCAGTGCCCACACCAACTTTATTGCCAAATCCCACCCCGGTAGCTACTTTGCCTGCCCCGGCGCCGAGCCCTGCGCCCAAACCGTCAGCCCCTGCGGTGGAATTGCCGCCATTGCCCCCAGAACCCGTAGCGCCCACGCCAGCACCTCGGCCAGTTGCACCACTACTACCCCCTACGCCACCACCAGTTATGGATGCGGTACCGTTGAAAACTGAACCAAGTATTGAGCAACTTCAGGCTCCAGCTCCTGAAAAACCAGCGTACGACCCGCAGGCAGACATTGCCGCTGCCCGCAAAGAAGTTAACGAAGCCTTTGACGAGACGCCGTTTGATCCGGCGGGTCATCCACTGCAGTCTTTAGGGGCACAGGACGTACCTGTTGAACCAGTACCGGCTGCCGAAACACCAGCGCCAGCATCAGCCATTCCTATCATGCCAGTGCCAACACCCCAAGCGCCTGCGTCGACGCTGCCGCCCATGCCTCCGCTGCCCGACTTTAGCACGCTGCCACCCGCACCCGATAGCCTTCAGCAGCCAACACTACCACCGTTGCCGCAAACACCGACACCACCAGTAGCACCAAGCCCGCCGTTGCCAGCTGCCACATCGTCTAACGATCCTGCCCAGTTCAAGATCCCTGGCTCTAATTAAAAGTTGTGAGTAGCTCGGCGTTTAATGGTGTGTTGCTTATTGATAAACCTGCGGGTATATCCAGTTTCGGTGTCGTTGCTCGAGTGCGGCGGGTATTGAGCGAGCAAGCCGGCAAAAAAATCAAAGTCGGCCACACTGGCACACTTGACCCATTTGCCTCAGGACTAATGATTATTGTTGTTGGTGATTGGTGCAAACGGGCGGGCGAGTTTAGCAAGCTTGATAAAACATATGAGGCCACAGCACGCCTCGGCCAATCAAGCAGTACGGGCGACCCAGAGGGCGAGCTGTCCGATGTTTCAAAACGCGTACCAACGAGAGGGGAGCTCGAAGCGGCGCTGCAAGCTTTTCGCGGCGCAATCACCCAAAAACCACCTATTTATAGTGCAATAAAAATCAATGGCCAGAGGGCTTATAATCTTGCGAGGCGAGGTGAGGCCGTGGACATACCCGCGCGGAGCGTTACGATTTACCAGCTAGAACTTCTTGAATACGCGTACCCAAACTTCAAAATACGCGCCCACGTTAGTAGCGGAACATATATCCGTACATTGGTGGCCGATATCGGCCAGCAGATGGGGGTGGGGGCTTATTGCCAAGCGCTCAGGCGCACTTCTGTAGGCAGCCTGATAATACAAGATAGCCTGCCGCTGGATAGTTTCATGGCAAAACCGATACTACCGAACGACGTATAAAATTATGGAGTGCCCCAGGGTAGGCTGGGGTGGGTGTTCAACTTGTTAGGGGAGAGTAACTACCTGGACTGTTCTCGTACCGTTATCGTCTATTGCCACAAAACAGAACTGAGCAGTGCAAGCCATTTGCCCCACGGCGGTCTGAACCTTGCCCGAGAGGCTGAATGTATGCCAAGTGGTGCCGCTGAAGGTCTTGAGCACGCCCTTGTTGCCTTGGCCATAGAGGACATCCAGGTGCGCGCCGTCGAAGATGACAAGGGCAGGAGGCCTAATGTTGCCCGGCAGCACAATCGACGGGCCGGGATTTTTGCCAATCAGCACGATGCTGCTTTTGTTGGGAAACTCACTCATGGTTACCGCAAGCCCTCGGGACCAGCGAGATACTCCGTACACGTCTCGACAGTTTTGCTCGAAGGGGTATTCTTGGTATCCCATTTCCATGGTGTAGACGGCGAGCGTTGTGCTGGTGCCTGTGCCATCGTTAGCGCAGCCGAGCAACATACTAAAACTGTCACCATCGAGGTAATGGGGATGCGTGCCAGACATTCCCGATTGGCTTACTTGCCCCGCGACATCGTCAAACAGCATGTTATCTGCGAGTACTACAACCTGCTGGTTGGTAACAAACAGAAAAACATCGGTTGCCGAGCTGGGTAGGTGAAACGGCAGAATCTCGGGCTTGTCGTTATTCGGGTCGAGCTTCCAGACTTCCGGTTTACTGTAGCCTCGATAGCCGCTGTCGAGTAAGACATACAGGTTACCATTTTGGAAAACAGTTTGGTCGACACGGCGCTTGCCATATGAACGCGTCCAAAGTATGTTTTTACCTCTGGTCGCGACCGTCTGGCTGTTGCCGTCCCCGGCCGGGTTAAGGCCCGACCAGTAGATAACTCCGCCGCTGGCAACAGCAAAGGCCGCACAAACCTGGGCCACCGCCGTTTTGCCGGCTGGCTTGGCGGTGTGGTCCATTAGGAAAGTTTGCCCTGGATCTCCGGGCCCGCTGCAGCCCTCCTGAACAATCGCACCGTCGGGTGTGATGCCGAGGATGCGCACCAGGGTTGGCAAAAATGGCTTGGCGGGGGTTGGCTGGCCATTGAAGGCGTCGGAGCTACAAGCTGCCAGAAACGCCGATAAGAGCAGGACCATAAGTAAACCATGCAAACGATGTACTCCACGCATTTTAATCACTTCTTTCTTGTTAAGCGACCTACCTCGCAGCCGAATGATAAGCTGAACTATGGAACTGTAGCATATATACATAAAAAAGCAACCCTACATCACCAGCTACAAAGGCGTTGCGCATCTGACCCATATCTGCTAAAATACGACAAGTATGATTACCAAAGAAGAAAAGACCAAAGCTATTGCCGTGACTGCACGGCATAAAACTGATGTTGGCTCGCCAGAGGCACAGGTGAGTGTCCTGACCGAGCGCATCAAAGAGGTGACCACTCACCTAAAAGACAACAAGCACGATAACATGGCTCGTCGCGGCCTGTTGCAAATGGTTGGCCAGCGCAAAAAGCTACTTGCGTACTTGCAACGCAAAGATTTTGCAGGTTATAAACTGCTGATCGACAAACTGGGACTGCGCAAGTAGCGTCAGCCTCCCGTTTTTTGCGCCTTAGTGCAAAAAACAAGGGGCTGAATAAGTCCCGGTAAGTTGTAAGTTTGGATTACTAAAAGGCAAGGTGGTGGATTTTCGTGCAGCAGCGCGCTGTGCAGGAACCCGTTACTTTGCCGACAAAAAAGAAAGGATTTTTTGACATGGGTCAAACCATCAATCCATTTGGCAAAGATATTATTAAGGTCGAGGGCGAGTTTTGTGGTCGCCCGATTAGCCTAGAAGCTGGGCGCTTAGCGTTCCAAGCCGGCGGCAGTGTTTTAGTTCGCTACGGCGACACTATGGTGTTGGGCCTCGCGACCTCTGGCCGCGTGAATCCTGACATTGATTATTTCCCTCTGAGCATCGATTACGAAGAAAAAATGTATGCAGCCGGCAAGATCAGCGGCAGCCGCTTTATTAAACGTGAAGGCCGCCCGACCGAAGAGGCTATTTTGGCTGGCCGCTTGATTGATCGCCCAATGCGGCCACTGTTCCCGAAAGGGTACCGCAATGAGCTGCAATGCATTGCCACGATTTTAAGCCTTGATCCGGAACTGAAACCGGATATTCCTGCCATGATTGCTGTCAGCGCAGCCATTATGCTAACCGGTGTGCCGTTTGAAGGTCCGGTTGCCGGCGTGCGTATCGGCCTTGTTGACGGCAAGCTCGTTGCCTTCCCAACCTCTGAACAACTCGAAAAAAGCCAGCTCGACCTCGTCGTCGCCGGCACCAAAGATGCCATCATGATGGTCGAGGCCGGCGCCAGCGAAGTCAGCGAAACGACGATGGTTGATGCCATTAAGCTTGGCCACGAGTCAATCCAGCCGGTTATCGAGCTGCAAAAACAATTTATCGAAAAAGTTGGCCGTGTAGAGCAAGAATTTAAATTAGTTTTGCCAGATGAAAGTATCGAGCAAACCATCACCGAGTTTGTCGAGGGTAAGCTGGGTCACAACATCCGCCACGCCGATATGAATGAACGCGATACCCTGCTCAACCAGTTGCAAGAGGAGGTGCTCACTAAATTCGTAGCCGAAGATGCTGAGCCGAAAGAGAAATCGGCTTACACCGAAGCTTTTGATGCAGTTATTAAAAAAGAAGTCCGCCGCGCCATTTTAACCGAAGGCGTGCGCCCGGACGGCCGCGGCACCGAAGAGATCCGACCGCTTAGCTCTGAAGTCGGCGTGCTGCCGCGTGCCCACGGATCGAGCATTTTTACTCGAGGCACAACCCAAGCGCTGAACGTTACGACACTGGCGCCGCTCAGTTACGCACAGGTCGTTGATTCTATGGAAACCGATACCGAAAAGCGCTTTATTCATCATTACAATATGCCCGGCTACGCCAGCGGCGAAGTGAAGCGCCTCGGCACACCTGGGCGGCGCGAAATCGGGCATGGCGCTTTGGCCGAACGCGGCCTGCGTGCGGTGATCCCTGGTGAAGAAGAGTTCCCGTATACTATTCGCACCGTGTCAGAAATCATGAGCAGCAACGGCTCCACCAGCATGGCCTCGGTCTGCAGCGGTTGCCTGAGCCTGATGGATGCCGGCGTGCCAATTAAGGCGCCGGTTAGCGGTATCGCCATGGGTCTTGTCACTGATGGTAGTGGCAAGGCGGTGATTCTGAGTGACATTGCGGGCGCCGAAGATTTTGCCGGTGACATGGACTTTAAGGTTGTTGGTACCGAAAAAGGTATCACGGCGTTGCAGATGGATATTAAAATCCACGGCATCACCCCTGATTTGATGGCTGGCGCATTAGAGCAAGCCAAAAAAGGCCGTGCCCACATTTTGCAGCATATGCTGAGCACTCTGGCCGAACCACGCACAGAGCTGAGCCCATACGCTCCGCGCATCGAAAAAATCCAGATTAACCCCGAGAAAATCCGCGAAGTCATTGGCAAGGGCGGCGAGATGATCAATAAAATCACCTCTGAAACCGGCGCCGAAATCGACATCCGCGACAGCGGCCTGATTATGGTTGCCGCACCAGATAAAAGTGCTATCCAGGCTGCCATTCAATGGATTAAAAACATCACCGCCGAGCCAGAAGTCGGCACCATTTACGAAAACTGCCGCGTGGTAAAAATCATGGACTTTGGCATCTTTGTCGAGGTCATGCCTGGCCACGAAGGCCTGGTGCACGTCTCCGAAATGGCCGATCGCCGCGTTGAGCACCCCAGTGATATGGTCAGGGAAGGCGATATGATCCCCAAAGTCAAACTCGTCGCCATCGACGACCGCGGGCGGTTGGTGCTTTCTATGAAGCAAGCAAAGTAGTGGTTTTTTCCTATGGCGACAGGTGCAGAATTAAGGCGTCTAGCTAAAAATCGTTTGCTTACCGCTAAGCACCTAATTGATGCACAAGATTGGGAGATGGCTGTCTATATGATGGCTTTGACCCTTGAACTTGCGTTAAAGTCTGCTTCATGTTATGCTTTGAAGCTGGAGTCGTATCCTGAGACAAACGATCCTAATGATGGCTATTTCAAAACCCATAATTTCGATCGTTTACTAAAAATCAGTGGCCTCACAGATATCTTTAGTGTTCGCAAACCTATGGTCAACCAAGACGCTTTCGATAATTGGGGCAAATTCACTGGAGCATTCCTTTTCTCTGAAAAAGACAGAGACTATACCGCTATGCGTTATGACGTGAAGATGCTTGCTAACTTCAATGAAGCTAAAGCGCAAGAGCTACACACAGCTCTTTATGAGGATAAAAATAGTATACTAAAAGCAATGACGAGTAATAACAGATGGTAATACCTGAGAACTACAAAAAAGTGCTTAACGACTTTGTTGCCGCTAACGACAATCGAAGGATTACTTTATTTGCTGTGCTCAAAATGGATGAACTAATAGATAAATGGTCTATAGTGATTGCCGCGGAGTGGATTACTAAAGAAAACCGTAAGACTGTGTTTTCTAGCCTAATTGCCGCATTGCAGAAAAATCTTGGGGCAGAGGAGCTTACCGAGGTTGCGCGAGCTAGCTTCTATAGTACAGATGAACATCTTGTCCAGCTATTTCGGGAAACTTTTAACGCTGGCCAGCATATCAGAGAAGACGCAAGAGTCAATGGTAATGTGATCCATGAAGGCTACATCATAGCCTTAGAAAAATCTCAAAACGAATGACTTGATAGTTGGTATTACTTTTGCTAAAGTAATACCATGGCCTTATTTACGACAATTACTACAAAAGGGCAGATTACTTTGCCGATTGAACTGCGGCGGAGGCTGCATGTGCGCCCGGGGATGAAGGTGACGTTGTCGTACCAGAACGATTCCATTGTGATCCATCCGGCGGTAGATTTGGATGATTTACGGGCACGAGCCAAGGCGCATATGAAAAAGCGGGGAATCGGGCCGATTACCGAAGAACAAATTGACAACGCATGGGCAAGTTCGGTAACGCAAAAACATAAAAAGGCCGCCGCATGAGCCAAAAATCGCTTGACACCAGTGTCGTTATTCGTTGGCTGCTTGACGATGTGCATGACCAGCATCTGGCCACCAAAGCTTTGATCGAATCTGATCAAAAATTGCAGCTGGCTGATGTGGCCCTCAACGAGATCGTCTTTGTACTCGAGAAAGTCGCTCTTCTAGAGCGCAACATGATTGCTGAATTTATCACCGCGATCACCGAACGGCGTAATATTAATTGCAACCGTACACTATTGACCCATGTTTTACCGCTGTACGTACAGCATCCTAAACTGTCGTTTACCGATTGCTCGCTAGCGGTGTACGTCGAACTGAACAACGCGGCGCCGCTGCTAACATTTGACCGAAAACTTGCAGCTCAAATGCAAGCCGCTGAGCTCGTCATAGTTAGTTGACGAAATTGCTAAACCACTCCCCAAACTGATACCAAACATATTCTTTAGGCTCGTGGCTGGTGCGGCCTTGGTTTTGACGCTCGGCTATGGTGTAGCCATTAAATTCGGCAACTTGTTCGATGGATGGGCCGTGGCCTCGAGGCTGGCTGGTGATATTTCCCCAGTAGGTTTCGCTGAAAAGTTTGGTTTGAGCACCGTCTTGGTAAGTGATAGTTTCGGTAAAGCCAATGCGTTTGTCGGTTTTAGTTTTGACAAGGCTGATAAAATCTTCTGGCGCAAACCATGCGGTCACATCCTTCATGTAACCACCAGGGAAGCCACCCAGGGCCGGAATGTTCCACGAGGTGTCAGTGACAACCACGGGTTGATTAATCTGCCGGAAAGCCTCGGCCGCTTTGTGCTTGGCAATTGCCAGCGGGTCGTGCGACTGGATTTCATCAATCTTGAGCTGCACCTGTTCGAGCTCAATGCCAAAATCTTGGCAGGCAAGCTGCGCCTCAAATAATTTGCGTTCGTTGCCGGTCGCGAATAGTAAAGTGTTCATATATTATCCCCGGACTTTTTAAAAAGATATCTCGTCTGGCATTTCTAGGTCCCTATCGTCTGCGAATATTGCCACCCACTCGTTTTGCTCTGCGTTACTAAAGTTTGGCCAAAGCGGCTTAATAACCTGCCAAAGCTTATCTCCAATCAACTCTGGACTATATTGATGAGCGCCATAAACCTGGTTATTGGTAGTCGCCGCTTTATAAATTGAGCCAATCTGCCGCTCTGAAAAACTACCTGCATTCGACATCTTCTCAATGATCCTTCTGCTGTCGTTGAAGCTAGGCGACTCGGCGAGTTGGCGGATAAGATCGTCCTTGATATATTCATCCATTAACCTTATCTGAGGAAATTTAGCTTTAAAAAAACCATTAAGTGTTTGATGTAATTGAATCTCTTCAGCAAAGGAGTTTTTGCCCCACTCTCTTTGTAGGAAGCTGTCCAATCTTGTTTTATCAAGCGCCGAACCAAAATCACCATCACGTGAGACAATATGTAGCCCTTCACCCGCGGACACTGATGCCAGGAGAAGCTCCCAATTTATAGCGTCACCCAGCGATCCAGACTTACCTGGCGGGTTGCCCACTTTAGCGCGCTTTTTTGCCAGTGTATAAATTTCTTCAGTAACTAGTAGAGGATCTCTAAACAGCCTGCCGATGATCTGATCAGCTTTTAGATTGCCAGCCTTAGCCTCGGCTAGGGTTTGTTGTTTAATTTGTTCAAGTTTGGATTTAAGTTCTCCCGCTTGCTTTTTAACGGCAGCGAATTCGGTATGCCCGGAAAAAAGTTCGGGGATTTGTGAGGGGATGCTGAGCTCGCGAACAACTTTTGCTATCATCCCATCTCGGTTACGATAAAACTCGTCAACTTGTTGGTGAGTGACTAACAAATTGATGTCTTTAGTTTTTATAATTAAATCTTCAAGCTGATCCAACTTGCCAAGGTCATCACCGCTATAATAGTAGAAACCCAAAAAAATATTTGTATCGATGAATAAATTGACTCGCTTCTTTGACATAGTTATATCTCAAACTATTTAAACATAATAGACGCAACAAGCGGCAGTATTTGGAAAATTGCATGTGTTGCTGTATAATAAAACCCACTAGGTAATTTGTGCTTCTGTCCTAGCCTCAGCACAAAGCTTCTCTCAAACTAAACAGGCCCACCAGGTGACCAAACAACAACTTCTCGACCAGATTGAAGCGGATATTTTAGACAAAGATGTCTGCCCGGATTTGGCCAAGAGCGCGAACAGTTTGGTCATGGGCGATGGTAACCCAGATGCTGATATTGTGTTCATCGGCGAAGCGCCGGGGAAGAACGAAGACGAGCAAGGGAAACCGTTTGTCGGTGCGGCAGGGAAGTTTTTGAACGAGATGCTCGCAAGTATTGGCATGCAGCGCCAGGATATTTACATCACCAACATCGTCAAATACCGGCCGCCAAACAACCGCGATCCGTTGCCTGACGAAAAAGAGGCCTTTTGGCCGTATCTGCTGCGCCAGCTGAAAGTGATTGAACCGAAAGTTGTCATCACACTGGGGCGGCATAGTATGGAATATTTTTTGCCGGGCGCCAAAATTAGCGAAGTGCATGGCGAGCCGAAACGCCGCGGCGATTTGGTGATTTTACCGCTGTTCCATCCAGCGGCCGCACTGTACAACGGTGGTATGCGCGCAACACTGATGGAAGATTTTATGAAGATACCAAAAATTATTGAACTTGTTGAATCGAAAGGAAAAGAACCAACAAACCATGAATAACGAACAACAAAACCGGGGCAACCAACCCCCGTTAAACCAAAACCAAAACGGCTCGCGCCGGCCAATGCCGCGCCCGCGGCCAAACCAAAATCAGGCCCAGGCCAAACCACAGAACCAACCGCAAAACAGGGGACAGCGGCCAAACCAGCCGCGCCAGAACCGTTACCCTCAACCAGGTAATAACGGCCAACCACCGCACGAGCAAAACACCGTGCTAGCTCGCACCCAAACCCGCCGCGGTGAGGTGCAACGCGCCACCCGGCGCAACAGCGAACTGGTTAGCCAAGTTGCCAGCCAGCATGTTATTGACGTGCCGGTGAATAAGTCGATGTTTAATGGCTACGGTGGGCGGCAGTTTACGATGAGCCAACAAGCGCGGCCTTCCGGCAAGCCAGACCAACAGCCGGTGCTGCGCGTTATCCCGCTCGGCGGCCTGGGTGAAATGGGCATCGGCAAAAATATGATGGCTATCGAGTACGGCAACGACATTATTACCATCGACATGGGTCTATTGTTCCCGGGCAGCGATTATCCTGGCATCAACTACATTGTGCCGGATATCACCTACCTCGAGCAGCGCAAACACAAGATCCGCGGGCACATTTTTACGCACGCCCATCTTGACCATATTGGCGCGTTCAAACATTTAGTTCACCGTATTCCGGCGCCCGTGTATGGTACCAAATTTACGGTTGGCATGTTAGAGAAAGCCATGGAAGAGGCGACCAGCGGTTACAATCCACAGTACAATATCATGGACCCCGAGGCACACGAGCGCATCCAGCTGGGCGACAGCTTTAGCGTGGAATTTGTGCGCGTGAACCATTCAATCCCTGATGCCGCTGCAATTGTCGTTCGGACGCCGGTTGGGGTGCTGGTGGATACTGGCGACTGGCGCTTCGAGGAAAAACCGGTTGATGGCCGCAGGTTTGATCTGGCCCGGCTGGTTGAGATTGCCGAGCAAGAAAAAATTCTCCTGCTGATGAACGAGAGTACAAACTGTGAAACGGCCGGTACCCATAACCACGGCGAGCACGATATTGCGGCTAGCTTTGGCGACATTATGGGCAAGTACCAAAATAGCCGGATTATTATTTCGACCTTCAGCTCGCAGATTCACCGTATCCAAATGATCCTCGAGCAAGCTCAGCAGTTTGGCCGTAAAGTCGGTTTTGCTGGTTATAGTATGCTGCAAAATATTGAGGTGGCGCTGCGCAACAACTCTATCAAGGTTCCCAAAGATGTGATTATGCGCATGGACGAGCTGGTTAAGTTGCCGGATAACAAAATTACCATTGTTTGCACCGGCTCGCAGGGCGAGTTCCAGGCGGTTTTAAGCCGTATGGCCTCGGGCTCGCACAAACAGATCAAGGTTAAGCCAACCGATATTATTGTGTTCAGTTCTAACCCGATTCCGGGCAACGAAAAGTACGTGGTGCGAACGGTGGATAGCCTGATGCGTGAAGGTTCGGATGTGTTTCAAAATAATAAAACGCACCTCGATAACATTGGCCCGCTGCACCTTTCGGGCCACGGCTACCAAGAAGACCACGTGAAGTTAATCACCGCCATCAAGCCAAAATACTACCTGCCAATCCACGGTGAGTTCCATATGCTAGTGCATAATGGCAAATTAGCCAACCGGCTGTGCGGTATCCCGAAAGAAAACATTTTTGTCTCGGACTCCGGCGACGTGCACGAATTCCGCGCCGACGGCAGCGGCAAAAAAGCTGGCCGTATCCAAGTTGGCGGCGTGATGTATGACGACTCAGGCGAGGAAGTGTCGGAAGTGGTTTTGAAAGACCGCGTGCACATGAGCAGCGAGGGTATCTTTGTGGTGGTGCTGACGGTTGATCGCAAAACCGGCCGCTTGCTGACCAGCCCAGATATCATCAGCCGCGGCTTTATTTACCTCAAAGACAGCGAAGAGCTGATGAATACTATCCGCCAGTACTTGAAGCAAAAAGTTACCCGCACTTACATCGGCGGACAGCGCCTCGAACTTGACGATCTTAAACGCGAAATCAAAGACGACGTCGCGCACATTTTGTATGACCAAACGCATCGCACGCCGATTATCATCACAGTGATTAATGAGATTGGCGGTCCGCAACAAGATCCGCAAAACTTTCGGCACTCCATTGAAAAAGGAGTTGGATCAAAAGGAAACAACGCCTCTTGATTTTCAAGGGCGTTGTTTGATTTGGCTCAGGATGGTGTCTAAGCGGAGATAAGCTGGGCGCAGAGCCGGTTGAGATGCGCCTCCAACTCTTTGAATGCTCGCTCGGCGAGCTCATTAAGGTTCTCGTCGTGGCCTTTGCATTCCAAGCCACTCACACTAACGTCGCCGTTTTGCAGACGGGCCGTTGCAAGTGCGGCGCCTTCCGCAACCAGAGATCGGTGAATCGTTATTTCGCAGATAACGATGCCCGACCCATGGTTTCTAACCAGGAAATCTTCAATCGACCCGGTGGTAGAGACCGGATGCCACTTCTCGAGTGGCGTCAGAGTCACTGAATTTCCATTGCGAGCCAGTTGGCAAGCAAAGGAATAGGCGGCCGCCCCTACGGCGGGGTGGAGAGTTTTGGGTCCAATGTTCATTGGCTGCTTCCTTTCGGGCTAGTCTAGCTAAGGATTTAACATATTTTAGCATCTATAAATGTAAAAGTCAATTTTTATTAACGACAAGTCGCTGTGGGCTGCCGTCTAGCGATGGTGGAACTCGCGATGAAAGTTTAGGATTGCCACTCGAGGTTTTGTGGGTCGCAGGTATAATAGCTCTGTCATTGCGGCGAGTTGCCGCAGTTGACGTTCTTGTTATGCAACGGAGGTGCGATGTTTCGGAGAATGAAGGGCTCTACGCTGCACCCGCAGGTGCAAGCGCTTTACGATAAGTATCACCATGTTTTTGCGCGGCTGCGGCATCTGCGGCAGTATGTCGACGATTTGCAACAAACGATCGAAGCAATCGAGGTTGAAGTAAGTTTGTACCAAGAGCTCGAAATCTGTTTGAGGCAGGTCGACACGCTCGCCTCGCAAGTGCTGCGTGCCGAAAGTTCGATAAAACGCCTCAATAGCCAGCCGATTGAAGGCGTGCTAGATTGTGGCCAGCTAGAAATTGTCTCGAATGCGTTGCATATCGGGTTCTTGATGGTCAAGATAGAAGTACTTGCCAAACAGCACCCCTCGGAGAGCCTTTATGAGTTTAGGCAGGCGATGGTGGCGTATGTTAGGGTCTTTGAAAGCTGGCGTAAGCAAGTCTGCGCAACGCAACCCGAGGACTATTTAATCGCCCTCTCTGATCAAAGATTTAAGCAGCTGTTGCGGCTAGTGGTCGCCTCGGCGGAAATTCTTAAAAAGCATTGTCCATCAATCATTTTAGATGGACGTTGGTTATATGTGCAATTTTCGAACCTTAAAGAAAGTGCACTCGCCACCTGAGCCTAACTAAGCTCGGCAGCACTACTGGATAACGTGGTAATACCACACGTAAGTAGTGCTGTTTTTGATTGTTGTTGTATTTGGTGTATCGAGATCGAACGTCGCGGGGGATATAGTACTGCTATCAACATAGGTTTGCAGCTGGGCGCTATTAGCGTTTGCGGCGGTCAGCGTTATGCGCGGGGCGGCGGCGTAAGCTGTGTTGAAGGTGATCGTCGATAGCCTGCCGCCGTTTGTACAATTAGCGCCGCTGACAATGGTGATCATGCCAGATTCGTCGTTGCCGGTAATGGCGGCGGTCGGGTCAGTACAGGCCGCAGTGCCAGCGGCAATTGTCGGAGTGTTGCCGCCGGTAATAATGTGACCGTTAACAGTTAGGTTGCCTGTAATTGTTAAAGCTGCAACGGTTACGACCATGTCTTTGGTGTTGGCCGAAAGCAACGCCGTGCCTTGGCTATTTTGCACTAATAATTGATTCGCATTATCGCCAGCAAAAGTATTGGGCTGGTTGAGATAGGCGACCTGCGATGTAAGCTGTGTGACATGGGCCGAAAGCGTATCAACCTCGCCCTGCAAAGCGCTCGCGGTGTTACTAAGGGTATTGGCATTGCTGTCGTACCAGCCGGAGGAAACGAGCACCGTAATATTGCCAATGACGTTGGGGTTGCTGTTGGCGTAATCTTGCATTGCATGGCCGATAATCTGACCCGGTGCACTAGCCTTTGTAGCAACGCCAGATTTGCTTAGATCAACGGTTAGTGGATCTCCGGCGTGGATGGCGCCACCACTTGTGTCAACGGCGGCAGGAATCTGCCCGACCAAGCCGACTAAAGCGGTAGCGCCAGGATCCTTCTCGTTATACAGGTCGTTACCAACGAAGCCGGCGTTGGTGGACACGACGCCGATCAGCTGGTCGCCGGCCTGGGCTTTTTCGGCTTTGCCACTAGTTGTGAGGCCAACAACATCGCCTTTTTGCAAACTGCCCGGCGATTGCTGACTGAAGTACTCAGCGTAGTCGGCGCCGTTGGAGTTAAGGCTGCCGGCTGCGTTTATAGAGCGGCTTGTGCCGGAGTCTTTACCCATTTTGACAATAGTATTGGCAGTGTTCCAGCCGCCGGTGGCGTTAGCGTCATCGAGGACGTTAAAGTTGCCAGATCCGTTTATATAGACAGTTAACAGGTTTGTGGTAGATACATCCGAGCCAACCGTCAAATGTCCGGCAAACGATAAGGCGCCGGTGGAGTCAAACCGCCCCACCTCGCTGTTCTGTACTTTAATAGCAATATCACCAGCCGCTGAAGGAGTATTAAGGATTGACTCTGTACTTGAGCCGTAGAAGTTATATGTTGCTGCGCTGGTTGGTGAGCCCGACATGTTGATTCTGCTGCCGCTGCCGTCACCCAGGTAGACATTGCCCGTGGCGATAGTGAGCATGTCGCTAGGGCTGGCTGTGCCAATGCCAATGTTGCCATTGGCCGCAATATGAAGCCGGTCGGTCAGTGTGTCGGCGCTGCTGCCACTGCTAATTGGGTTGATGGGCACGGCCACATCGGCCCACTGCTCGCCGGTGCTGGAGTTGCTCCAGGTGACAGCACTGCTGCCATTCAAACCTGTTTCGGTTGATGATGCGCCGCCGTTAGACACACTATTTGTCCACAATTGGGTTTGAACCGTAGACCACGAGCCAACATTAGCAGGGAAGGCGAAGTTGTCGAATATCAACTGCGAAGTGTTGGTGCCGGTGAGTGGGTTGGTTGCCACAACGCTATTACCGGTGTTAGTTGCTGTGGTGCCAAAGGTGCTGGTTTGGTTGACGTTGTAGTACGATACTGAACCCGCCACCACTGCTGTACTGCTGCCAAAGGTAACGGCAATAGTATTAGTGCTGACGGTCGGGTTTTTTAGGTACCATATTTCGCTGTAGGCTTGACTGCCGCCGTTTGCCACAAAACCAAGCCGGGTAAGGCTGGCTGCTCCAAATTTTACCGTGCTCGCACCCGTGGTGTAGGTTGAAATGCCGACTATAAGCAGACGGTTTGTATGGTTGCCAACAGTGTATGACCACGACAGGCTAGCAGTGCTGGCACTGTGTTGGGCAGCACTCACAGCGTCTTGAGTGATAGCTCCTCCCGTGCCGGTACCAGCGGTTCTGAACAAGATATCGCCCGAACCACCGCTGCCGGTGCCGTTAGAAGCGTCGATAGTAATATTGGTGCCCGCTACGTCCGTACCCGTTGCCGCTCCACCGCGAACGGTAAGCGCAGCCGGGGTACCATCATTGCCCAGCACTATGGCGGTGTTGGTCGTATCGACGGTCAATAGATTGGCAGCCGAGGAATTCTGTACCTGGAAAGCATTGGTGGCATTGGTTGCGTCTTTAAACAATGCCAGCCCATTCGCAGTGAGCGATTTATTGCTCGCGATCGTTGTATTGCCATTCACAGATACCGCACCAGTGCCGGTGGCAAAAGTACCAGAGCTTGCTGACTGGTCAAAACTGCCAGCGCCCGAGGCAAAGGTTAGGTTTTTGCCAGCGGCTACCGTTGTACTTGTCCCTAAGCTAATGCCTGTGGCGTTTGTGTTGCCGATATTTAATGTAGCAGCACTCGCTGTATCAAATACGGGGCTGAGGGCGTATGAAGCAAAGTTAGCGCCGCCGTTTACATCCAGCGTATATCCCGGGGTGGCCGTCCCAATCCCCACATTTCCCGCCGCCGTAATATGCAGCCGGTCAGCCAATGTATCCGCCGAGCTGTTAGCCAGCGGACTCAATGCAGCAGCTACCGAATCCCACGTACATGAACTCGTCATCGCCCAGCTCACGGTAGTGCTTGTAGTAGAGGCAGATTTATATGACCCGCCAAGCAGCGTGTTCGGT
>DATLVY010000105.1:0-3742 GCA_035576845.1 Candidatus Acidiferrum sp.
CAGCTCTTTTAAGATGTTAGATAACTTTTCTTCCCGAAGATGTAGCTGCAGGTGGTTGCGGTCGTAGCGGGAAACGTTAAGAATGTTGTTGATGTATCCCGAAAGCTGCTCGGCTGAAACCTGTAGGCGATCTATGAGCTCTTGTTGGTCGGGATCTAGTTTGGTATGCAGCTCGTCGGCGGCGATGTCCAGGTAACCTCGAATAACCGTGATCGGCCCGCGCAGCTCGTGCGCTGCCAGGGCGATAAAGTCCATGTCCTCATCAAAGGGAACGTACTGGCCAGTGCGGTCGATGGTCATTAAAATTGTCTCTAGCGAACCGGGCGCGCCTTTGTTGTACGATGCGATCACATCAAAAATACGGCGGTCTTGCTCGCCCGGCAGCCGGTTAGCGACGCGCGGCCACATAGTGGTATCATGCACCTTGCTGGTTTGGGCGTTTTTAAGCCAGGTTGTCAGGCTGTTTTCGGCGCCAAAATCTAGTTCCATCACCAATTTTCCATCGGAGTTTTTGTGGACGGGCGCCAGACTGTTGGCCATGACTATCTCGCCGGCGCTATTGAGCGCCATAATGCCGGTAGGGGCGTTATCGAATAAAACGTGATAGCGAGTAGTGATGGTATCGAGGGCTAAAGTTGTTGGCAAGGGCGCGGGTTTCGCGGCCAGTTCGTAGATGGTTTGTACCATAGACCGCAGGCCGCTACGTTCGTACTTTTTGTGGCTGAGGTTTGGTGGCGGTGTTTGGATCGGATCTTTAGAAACGTGCGCGATAGCCTGCGAAATAATTTTCAACGGTTTGCTGGCCTTAGTGATAAAAATCGGCGTCAAAATTGCCTGGCAAAGCAATAGGCCGCCAAAGCCGACGCCAAGCGTCCAGAGAATACCCAGGTCTGCGTGCCAAGCGAGCCATGCGCCGTAAGCCGCGATACCCGTTAGCAGTAGCTGCAGGCTGATCAGGGTCAGCATGATCCTAATCAGGTGCCGTCTAAAAAAGTTTGGAACTCTTACCGCCACGTGACTACCTTTTCTGGTGCGATAACCGTTATCCAGGTTTGGCCGGGGTCGAGCAAAATCGGCTTGCCGCTGGCATCAACAAAACTGATTTGGGTTTTTGCGTCGGGTTTGGCCCAACTGCCTTGAGTAACGGTGCCGTCCTGAAAAACATACGCGTCGCCGCTGCCGGTGGACTGCATATCGACCCGGTAGCCATCCTCGAGTGCGACCTTGGTCGGTACCTTGATGACGATGACAACCTTAGGCGCGATCTGCCCTTCTTCGCGGTCGACGTGTTTTACGCCACTTTCAAAACGGACGTAACTATTGGTGGGTTTGTCGTAATCGTAGTGTACGTTATAGGGGTCGTAAGATACGTTAATGTCGATGCTGCCGGCATTTGGCGCGGCGCTGGGCGCTTCGGCCTTGCGCGGAAAGCCGGTGAAGGTGCTGCTGGTATAACCTTTGGCATTGCTCAGCGCGATGAGCTTGTCCGAAGTCGTGTAGACATTGTGCGGGGCATACCGGTCGGTCGAGCGGTAGTAGTAACTGCCGTTGAAAAATTCATCCAGATCTTTGAAGCTGCCGTTGCGGATAGTTTGCAAGGCTGCCGCGCTGCCGCCGACATGCGAAATGGTTGTGTCAAATGCCGCCAGCCAGTCCACAAAATAAGGGCGCAGGCTGCGGACGGGGCCGATCAACCCTGGTTTGGCCTCTTGATACAATACCAAAAATCGTGTAATGCCGCCGTCGGCATCGGCCTCGAACACCACGCCGGCTTGTTTGAGCCCAGACTGCGGGCGAGCCTGCGGGCTGTTCTCAATCATCACTCCCCTCACCTCTTGCTTGGTAGCGGCTTCGTTAGCGACCTCAAGCCCAGTCAGGGGTGAATAAAACTTTGGCGGGGTGGGCGCCGGGGCGGTTATGCCGACTCGAGTATTGGGGATATTGAGGTTAAAATGAGGCTGGGCAATCAAGATAAAACCGCCCAAGGCGCCAAGCACAACCACTCCAATTGCCCCGCTAATAAATCCTACTTTATGCGCGAGCACAAACTGCCAATAGCGGGAAAATACTTGCTTCATTACTAGCATTATAACAAAGCATAAGCAATACCACCTGGGTAAAATAAAAGCGGGTCTGGCTAGCAGATCCGCTTTGTCGCACCGCCGGTTAGCCTTCCCGAAGTACAGCGTCCTTTACGATCTTGTAAGAGACGCGCTCTGAGCTATAGGTTACATCAAGTAACACAAAAGCACCTGGTTCGGTTAGATCAGTTTTCAAGCCGAGCAATACTTCATAACAGGTAAGCCCTGTGCCTTTTGGGAAACTAAAGCGGGTTAGCTCTTGTTTCCAGACCACTTCAAGTTCAAAAGTGCCTTCGGGCGAGATGGGGCTCATCCCCACCAGCGCTTCACAACCTTGGATTAGCAGAAACGTTTTGCAAGGCTTAGCCAGAGCCATAGCTTCAGCGGCTTCTTTTGGCAGCGCTAGCCCAATCTGCGCAGTCTCTGCTAAGTAAAAACTTTGGGCCGGATGATCGGCAGCCGAAAGGATATGTAAATGTGACATTACTACTCCTCATAGAACACGGAAGTTACACGTCGTAACACTAGGGTGAGTATAGGTTGTGTTGAGCCAACAGTCAAGCGATGCGTTACTGGGCTTTTGATAGTCGTGCCAGGCAGCGTTCTTTGCCGAGCGCATGCATGGTTTCGAATAAACCAGGCGCTGCGTTACTGCCGGTGAGCGTGGCGCGGATGAGGCCAAACAAAATACCGGGTTTAGTGCCGAGCTGCTCAACCAGGGTGCGCAGGCGTTGTTCGAGGTCGGTTTCGGTAAAATCGCTCGGGCTAATGGCCGCCAGCGCTTTGGCGAGCATGTCGGTTCGCTCACCTGTGCTGAGCTTACTGAGCTGTTTATTGTCTGCAAAAAGGGACGCGTCAATGGCCGGGTCTTCAAAAAAGAAGCTGGTGAGTTTAGGCAGTTCGCCAAGGAATTTGAGGCGCTCGTGCACCAGGCGTAGCACTTGTTTTTTGTAAGCCTCATCGGCATTCTTGGCAGCTGCTGGCCAAAAGTTCTGGCATTTTTCATATAACTCGTCAAGGCTGAGGGCACGGATGTGGGCGCCGTTTAACCAGAGCAAGCGCTGCTCGTCAAACGCACCGCCGCTTTTTTGGACACGCGCCAGGTCGAACTTCTGGATTAGCTCATCAACGCTGTAAATCTCCTGCTCGGTGCCATCGTTCCAGCCAATAGTGGCTAAAAAGTTAAGCATGGTCTCGGGCAAAAAGCCCGTGTCGCGGTAATCCAAAATCGGCTTGGCGCCCAGGCGCTTGCTCAGCTTGCGCTTGCCGGTTTCGTCGAGCACCGGCGGCACAGTGGCGTTAATCGGCGACTCCCAGCCAAGCGTCTCGTGCAGTGCCAAAAACTTGGGAATGCTAGAAAGAAACTCCTGGCTGCGGACAACATGCGTAATTTTCATCAAGTGGTCGTCGACGATATGGCAAAAATTATAGGTCGGAAAGCCATCCGCTTTGATGAGGATAAAATCGTCAACCATCTCGGCACCCATCTCAACCCGGCCCATGACGGCGTCATTCCAGGCCTGAGGTTTGGCTTCGAGCTTGGCGCGCAGCGGCTGACTGCCATCCCAAACTGGCGGGCTTTCTGGCCGGTGGTTGCGGAATAAAAACGGACGTTTTTCGGCGGTGGCTTTATCGCGCAGCGTTTGAAGCTCCTCGGCCGA
>DATLVY010000106.1:0-8114 GCA_035576845.1 Candidatus Acidiferrum sp.
GCAATTCTTTCTTTTTGCGCCAGTGGTCGATAAGGGTATTGCCGGCAATTTTATACAGCCAGGCCTGAACTGAGCCGCCTCGAAAACTGGTGCGCATCCGCCAGGCTTTTTCGAAAACATGGCTGGTTAAATCCTCGGCCAGCATCACATCTCGGGTGCGCCAAAACATAAAATTATAGATCAATGGTGCGTTGGCGGTGTAGATCGCCTCGAACGCATCCGCACTATACGCATCGCTGGTTGGTGACGGTGTCTGCACCATAACGCCGTAGCTATTGTATAGCCAAAAGCGCGAAGAGCATAGCATGTACAATTACATTCCGATGCCACTATTAGTATTAAGGGATTGGCTTTTCGGGATTAGCAAAGCCAAACGACGGATAACTTAACAAGAACCCCGAAATACCAGCCAGCACAATACAGCCAGTAACCATATGGATAGTCCAGTGGGTGCCTTGAGTAGCTAGCACGACGGCGAAGTAAAATGAGTAAAATATCACAGGTAACAAAAGTCCGAACCACCGCATGCGCCCTAACCTGGATACCGAGGGACGCAACAAGTGGTACAGTACATCGATCGCAAAGCCGGCAACGATTGCCATTGGGATAAACAAGTAGTGGTCCTCCAAAAAGGCAAGCAAAGTGGTATTGAGCGTAAAAATAACCACGAAGCTCCCGGCCGGCAAGGCCACTCGCTTAAGCACATAAAAAAGCAGGCCAACCACTATTGCTGACTGCAGCATAATGCTTTCGATGCCGCGGGCATGCTCATCTTCAAAAGCCCGGGCGTCCGTGGTGTATAAATGGCTTCCGCCATACACATTAACTAATGGATGTGACAGCTGTGTCATAAAGGTTAAGATTGACAGCGTCATTGCTAGGGAAACAACCATTGGCAGCTTTTGAAGTAACGTGTTGTTTTGGGAAACGCCATAGAAGGCTGCGCGTAGCGGCCCAGTGACGATCAAAAACGCTCCACCGGCGAGCACTAAGTGCGTCGGACTATAAAGCGCATCGATATTTGCTTCAATCCCGAACAGTATATGCCAGATCATATCCGTCACACCACCGACGGTAAAGATCACCACGCCAATCAATGAGAGAAAATAGCCATGCGGTAACAGCGCTTTCGAAACGATGCGGCTTTTCCGATAGCTCAAAAATGCAGTGCCGGCATAGAACAAACCATTCAGTGCAAAGCTGCCATACAAAACCGCATGCCATGGCGTGAAAAACGTCTCGAGATGGGCAAGGTGATGATGCGCCCAGCCGTCTGTATAAGCGCCAACAACTAGCAGCAGGCCCAGTAAGGCGGCTACCCAATGATAGAGTGATATTTTAGCGGTGAGTTTATTAAGCATATGCCTATTGTAGCAACTTTTTATTGCGAGCATAGGCCGCGGCCGGCGTTCAGCCGCTTGGTTTATTTGCCGTCAAACGCCCGCTGCAGCGCAGCGATGTCAAACTTTTTCATTTTCAAAAACGCCTGGGTGACGCGGGCAGTTTTTTCATGGTCACCGCTAGACATCATCTCGTTCATAATAGATGGGACAATTTGCCACGAGACGCCAAACTTGTCTTTCAGCCAGCCGCATTGCTCTGACTCTGGTACGGCAGAGAGTTTTTCCCAGTAGTAATCAATTTCGGCCTGATCTTTGCAGCTCACAATAAACGAGACGGCCTCGTTAAAACTAAACTCGTGCGGTGCGGAACTATCCATAGCCATAAAATGCTGACCATCCAAAGTAAAGCGGGCATGTTTAATGAATCCCTCGGTGTCGCCCTCATCTTTACCATACGGAACCAGCATGTCTGCCTTGGAGTTCGGAAAGATGCTGGTGTAAAATTCGATTGCCGCCTTGGTTTGGCCGGCTTTATCCCGAGTAAACATCATAAGCGGTGTGATTTTTTGCGCTAATTTGTGATGCTCGCTCCACGACAACTGCCACGACAAACCAAATTTATCCTGCAGCCAGCCGTATTTGTGCGCCCACGGATAAGTCTGGAAAGACATGAGCGCTTTACCACCATCAATTAATTTGTCCCAAACCTTGGTGATCTCGGCATCATTATCAAACACCACAAACAGCGAAATCGACGGGTTCAATGTAAAATACGGTCCGGCGCTGATCGCCATAAAATCCTGCCCAGCTAGCTGAAATGATACAATCTCGCTATCGCCAGACGGCGTGTCGGTGATTGTGGTGTCACTCGTTATCTTAGAGTCCGCAAACAGCGAAGTATAGAGCGTTGCCGCTTCTTTAGCTTTGGTATCAAACCAAAAATGTGGGGTTATTTTTTGCATATGAGCCTCCTGATGCATAGTATAACGCACATCCGTCATTGCAGCAGCGTACGCCTTTGACGCGCCCGCTCCATGAAAGCTATACTTGGCATAATGGATAACTGCGAAGCCTGCCGACTATCTAAGAATATTGATGATTTTCGTTTACTGTATAGCGGTAATTATTGGCAGCTCGAACTCAACCCCGACCAGCAATACTTAGGCAAATCGGTTATGACCCTAAAGCGACACGCATCTAACCTTGCTAGCCTGACCTCGCAAGAAGGTGCTGAGTTTTGGGAGATTGTAAAATGGTTTGAAACAGCGGTCACTGATGCGTTCCAGCCGACACATTTTAACTGGAGCTGTTTGATGAACGATTCTGCCGGAGCAGGTACGCCGATGCATGTGCATTGGCATGCAATTCCGCGTTACCGCGACCAACGCGAGGTGACGGGTGCTCTATTTGTAGACCAGCGATGGCCAAAATCTGCACGCGATCTCGAACCGAACAAACCGGGTCGAGAAGTTATGCGGGCCATTCAAGTCAAGATACAAATGACCCCCGCAAAGTTAGTTGTGTATTGAAAATAGTTCAGCTATCCCATAATCGGTAGCATCCGGTGTCGCTTTGTGCGGAGGTTCAAATGAAATACGAAAACGACGAGCGCCTGGCCAGGCTCGACAAAATTTCCCGCGCTCATCTGCCTGCACTATGGCAGGCCATCGACGCTGCGGGAAGGGCAAAAAGAATGGGTAAACTAAAGGAAGCCGAGGCAGCTTTGGACAAAGCCGATAAAATTATCCGGCATTTAGATGGGTCTATCGACTACGTCATCCATGCACAACAGCTTCTTGATTTAGAACGAATCCATTTACCACTTTGAGATACGACTTACTACAAAAGGCTTGATCAAAATCAAGTCTTTTATATTCCAAGCTTAGTTGCCCATCATAGCATTCATATCGGTATTCGTGCTAGCTTTATACCCCCACTGGCCTTGCCACAGTTCCATCTGATTAACCTCAGCAGTTTGAGAGGCTATGATATTGTCTGCCATGTTTTTGATCTCATTGTGCTTGGCGTTCATTTTTGCAAGGTTCGCCATATCGATTGCCCCTTGGTGGTGAGGGATCATTTCACTCAGGAAGGCTTTGTCGAAGTTATCGCCGGTTTTACCTTGCAGGCCCGTTACCATTTGGCCCATGGTCATATCGTTGTTATTTGTCATGGTTTTACGAGGAACAGCAGAAGTAATATGCAAATCCATGACGCGCATCAGGGCCGTATAGTTGTTATTAACTGATACGGCTGTGACCGCCCAAGAAATGACAATACCGATAAACAGGCCGGTTATTCCGTACAGTATGGGTTGTTTATTCATAATTCGTGTGCTCCTTTTACGAGTAACTTACTGACCCATTATACAATCATCGCAACTCACCAACACACATGTTTCATCTGTAAGTAAAGAGAACACATTTACAATTTTTCCAAGCGCAGGCCGCGCAGAAGCTGTGCGTTGATTGCCACCACAATCGTTGAAAGAGACATCAGCACGGCACCAATGGCCGGCGACAATACAAAACCATATGCGGCCGTCAAGCCCGCGGCTAACGGGATGGCCAGAGCATTGTACCCAGCTGCCCAAGCTAAATTCTGCAGCATCTTGCGGTAGGTGGCTTTTGACAATTGTATGACTTTGGTGACACCGCGAGGATCGCTACTTGCAAGCACAACACCAGCCGATTCAATTGCAACATCCGTACCAGCGCCAATCGCAATGCCAATGTCGGCTTGTGTTAAAGCAGGGGCATCATTCACGCCGTCGCCGACCATCGCGACGCGACTGCCGTCTGCCTGTAGTTTTTTAACGGTCTCGGCTTTGTACTCAGGCAAGACCTCGGCAAAGTACTCGGTAATGCCCAGCTCTTTAGAGACCCAGGCTGCCACGCCTTCCGCATCACCGGTTAGCATCGCCACCCGTTTACCCATTTGCTGCAACGTCGCTACGGCTTCTTTCGACTCCTCACGAATAACATCAGCTAGCATAATTGCACCCCGTACCGTTTTACCCTCGACAACATACACGACCGTTTTTCCTTCTTCGGAAGCAGTTGCAACCGCTTGCCCGGTGGCCGCCGCCACGGTAACCTGCAATTCTTCAACCAGACGTGGGCCACCAACGTATACTGTCTTGCCGCCAACGGTTGCTTTTGCGCCACGTCCGGGTAGTGATGAAAAGTTGGTAGCGGGCACTACCTCTATTTTTTGCAGCTTGGCAAAATCTACAATTGCCCGCGCAATGGGGTGTTCAGATTCACTTTCAACGGCTGCGGCCAACGATAAAAGCATTTGTTTATCGCCATCAGCCACTATATCTATTACGCCTTGCTGGCCTTTAGTCAGCGTGCCTGTTTTGTCAAAAAGTACCACATCGATGTTGCGTGCCGCTTCGAGTGCTGGGCGCTGCCGAACGAGAAGGCCATTTTTTGCCGCAAGCGTTGTGGAGATAGCCGTCACTAAGGGGATAGCCAAACCAAGGGCATGCGGACAGGCAATAACGAGCACTGTCACAATGCGTTCCAAAATAAAGCTAGCAGATTGGCCTGCGATCGCCCATGCAATCCACGTAGTAAGCGCCGCGCCCAACGCCACAAACGTTAGGTAAAAGGCAGCCTTGTCGGCTAAGATTTGTGTTTTCGATTTGCTGTTTTGGGCGTCAGAGACGAGTTTCATGATACCGGCTAGTGCTGTGTCGTTGCCAACCTTGGTAACCTTCACCGTTAGCGAGCCGCTGCCGTTTAGGGTACCGCCGATAACTTGAGCTCCTGCCGATTTTTTAACCAGTTTCGATTCACCGGTAAGCATCGATTCATTGACGTCTGATTCACCTTTAGCCACTTTACCGTCTGCCGGGATCTTGGCGCCGGGACGAATAAGTACGAGGTCACCAACACGTAGCGCAGCAACCAATACTTTTTTGGTACTTTCGCCAACAACTAACTCCGCTTCGTCGGGCAAAAGTTTGGCTAACTCTTTAAGTGCGCCCTGTGCGTTCGCAACCGAGGCCATCTCGAGCCAATGGCCAAGCAGCATAATTGTTACCAAAGTGGCTAGCTCCCACCAAAAGTCCATGCCGCGCACTAAACCCAAGGTTGCAGCCAAACTGTAGCCAAAAGCTACACTGATCGCCATTGAGATCAGCGTCATCATGCCAGGCCGGCGGCCCGCTAATTCAATCTTTGCGCTCTTCAAAAAAACCAGGCCACCATACAAAAAAATGATTACGCCAAACACGGCCGGTACATATTGGCTGCCCATAAACGCCATATGAATACCGAGCCAGCCCTGAACAGTGCTCGAGAAAACCAGCGTTGGGACAGTCAGCAGCAAGCTAAGCCAGAACTTTTGCTTAAACATATTCGGGCTATGACCAGCGTGTTTGTCATGCGCCATGCGCTCACCAGTTGTCTGCTGTTTACTTTTCGTTGGCACGAGCTGCATTCCACACTCTGGGCACATGCCCGGCTTGTCCATAGTAACTTCAGGATGCATGGGGCAGATGTAAGCTATGTTTTTATCAGTATTATGTTCCATCAAGAACTCCCTTCTTGCGTTTATGCGCCGGGTAGTGCAAGGGCGCTTTCTTCTTTTTGCCGGATGGGGCGCTTGCGCATGACTTCGTACTTTTGCCCGGTCAGGCCAGATTCGAGATAGTCATCGTTGAGCAAATTCACAAATTTTGTCAGGTCTTTGTCATCCATAATGATAATCGCGCCGCTGTCGTCGAGCATCAGGTCAACCCCCAACTCCTCGGCATGGTCGAGCATAGCCTCCTGTTTCATGCCTTCCAGCTCCACATTTTGCAGCTTTTTAATCAGGCTGCGCTTGCCAGCCAGCATGGTTTGCAAGTTCAGGCCATCGGCAAAACTCAGGCGGAAATCGCGCTCGATAAGCGCAGCTTTTTTGGCGGCAATGCTGGCTTCTTTGGCGTCGTAACCAAACAGCTGCTTCAGCTTAGTTTGGTTAAACACAAACACATCCTGGTCGATAACGAGCAGCTGGTTATCAATCGGAATACGCAGCGCCGCGTCGGCGTCAAAGGGCACAAACTTGCCATCACGCAGCATCCAGCCAACCTTGCCGCGCATGATGGCTGTTTGCGGCAGCACCTTCATGGCATAAAACGGCTTGCCCATGCCGGGGTGTTGGATGCGAGCCACGACACCCTTGATGCGCCGAAAATCGTGGTCTTCCTCTTTAAACAGCTCGATCTCGTGCTCCTGAGTTTCGATCCAACGCAAAACCTCGCGTAGTTTTTCGACTTTAAATACTTGTGTATACTGCAGCACGCCGTCTTCGGCTTCAGCTTCTTCAAAGCCGCGAACCGTCAGGCCAGTTTCGGCGCCGCCCAACACAAATTCTAAAAGCTCATCAACAAACAGCGGCTCGAGCTGTTTCTTCAGCTCTTTAGCCAGGCTTGTTCGATACACCACATAATTTTTATTAATAAAAAACAGATCAATCGCCAACTCATCCTTGTACTGGACGAGGTTATTTGCCCACAAAAATACGTCGGCTTGTTCGTAGTTCTCGATTTCGGCCTTATCTGGCGCTAATATATCTTGGCTCACAGCAAACAGGTCCTTTCTGATTATTCTTACGTTTATTGTAACTGATAAGGTAAAAACCGCAGAGAGCTTACCGCGTTACTGGGGGATTACACCGTGCCATGCAGATAGGCCTGGCGCCGATCTTCGGGGAAATGTTCGATGGCATAGCGCAGCATAGTGCGCGGCATCTCGGTGTAATGGCGGCTCAAAAACTGCTCCTCGATTGCCCGCGAGCAGCGTTTGCCGATTTCGCGCAGCATCCAGCCGACCGCTTTTTGGATGAGATCATGCTGGTCGTGAAGCAGCAGCTCGGCAATCTGCAGCGCCGGGCCAGCGTCACCTTGCTTGATGTAGTGAAAGGTAGCAAGCATGGCGATGCGGCGCTCCCAGAGGCTGGGTGAGGCAGCTAGTTTGGTCAAGATAGTTCTGTCTTTGTCTTGTAGCCATGGCCCCACAATATACTCGGCCGAGCTATCGACCAAATCCCAATTATTCACACGGTCGGCGTGAGCCAGATAAAATTCATAAATGGCTTTTTGGGTGGGCGCATCCCCGCGCTGGTATTGGCCAACCAAAATAAACAGCGCTTCCAGCCGCTCCTCGTGGATAGGGCTCAAGAGCAGCTGTTGGAGATCTGGTAGCGGCAAGTCACGAAAGTGCCTCGCAACGGTGCGCTGTTCGGGCACCGTGACGCCGATAAATTCATCGCCCTCACCGTACTGGCCCGGGCCGGTTTTGAAAAACCACTGGCTCGAAGTGACTTTTTCGGGCGAACCAAGCGCATGCAACTGGTGGCGTAAATCGGTAAGTTGGCTCATAGCTTACAGTATAGCAGAGGAGCTGCGAGCATAAGTGCTACTTCCGCCGGTGATCAATAGGATCTATTGAAAACATAGGGCCATCCAACTATTATTATGTAAGAGTTTTTGCAGCGGCATGAACTCTGTCTTTACATATTAGGAAAGGTGTCGCACAAAACATGGAAGGTCCGCGATTTCTCGAAACGACTAGTGCAACCGATCAAGCATACTTGATCTCTCTTATCAGAGCTGCGATTGCGAGAAGCGAACGGGTAAACGCACTGCAGCATGAGATTGACAGAGAGAAACTGGAGCTTAGTTATCAGGAGCGCGCTGTCGAAGGACTCGTCCACCTGTATACCACCACCCGAACAGTGTCTCGTTGGGAGCTAACTAACTCAAAAGGCGAGCCT
>DATLVY010000107.1:0-6399 GCA_035576845.1 Candidatus Acidiferrum sp.
TGCTGATTGATTTGCGGTTTTTTGCTTGTTTTGTGCTGGCCCAGCTGGTTGTGGCGAGCAAGCACCCGTGGGCCGAGAAACTCAAGGCCTTGGTACCAAGCTGGCTGTTATGGACAGCCATCATCTTGGCTATCATTTCAGTGCTGCAAGTCTCGGTGCTGCCGCATGACTTTTTGGCCCACTTTGGCTACAACAAAGATATTACCATCTCGCCCATCTCTACGGTCGATAATAAATCAAACGTCCTGCGCGCTTTTGCGACAATGCGCGGGCCAAACACCCTCGGCGCTTATCTGCTTATACCGCTTGCCTGCGCGCTTTACTTTGTAATTAAAAAACGAAATATTGCCTTGGCAGCTGCTGCACTAGGCCTGGGCTTGATTGCCTTGCTGCTGACTGATTCGCGCAGTGCTTGGCTGGGATTTATGGTTACTGCCGCGCTGGTATTGCTGTATGTTTTGCCGCGACAGGGGCTTATAAAATGGACAAAACGGCTGGCGGTGCCTGTGGTTTTGGCTGTTGGCATATTGCTGTGGGCGGCTACCAGCGTGCCGAGCTTGCGGCTGGCTATTTTCCATTCCAGCGCCAAGGATGTTAACCCGGCGCTGTTAGCCGGTTCGACTGATGCGCACTGGCGGGCCACACTGACAGGAATTAGGTATATTGGCACACACCCCCTCGGCACGGGTATCGGTTCGGCTGGGCCAGCATCGTTTTATAACACCAAAGCTGCGCCGCTGATTAGTGAAGACTATTTTGTGCAAATTGGCGAAGAAGCTGGCATACTTGGCCTGTTGCTGTTTTTGGCAATCAACGTTTTGGTGTCCAAACAGCTTTTAGAGGCTAAAACCCCAACAGCCTACCTGCTGTTTGCCAGTTTTGTTGGCTTGAGCCTCATCAGCATCTTTTTGCACGGCTGGGCTGATGATCCGACGGCCATGACCTGGTGGGCGCTGGCGGGGCTGTATATTTTTGATAAAAAGGGAGAATTATGACCGAATCAGAACAAATTATTTTCGTTACCGAAGATGGCCAGCCGACAGGCGAGACTGGCCCGAAGCTGGCTAGCCACACCGCAAACACCAGAGTGCATCTAGCCTTTTCGTGTTACGTGTTCCGCAGCTCCGACAATAAGTTTTTACTCACCCAGCGCGCACTCAGCAAAAAAGTCTGGCCAGGCGTGTGGACAAACAGCTTTTGCGGCCACCCGATGCCGGGTGAAGCGATAGAAGCCGCCGTCCGTCGCCGCGGCCAGTTCGAGCTCGGCCTCGATAATCTCAAAGACATCACCTGTGTTCTACCCGTTTACCGCTACACCACACCACCCTATAATGGCATTATCGAAAACGAATTCTGCCCAGTGTTTGTGGCGTACACCAGCGAAGAGCCCAGGCCAAACCCCAGCGAAGTCGAGGCCTACCAGTGGGTCACCTGGCCAGAATATGTCGATAAGCTACATAACGAACCTGAGGTGATGAGCTATTGGGCCAAAGATGTGTATCCGCATTTGATTGCTAGCGAAACTTTTGCGCAACTCGCTCGCCTAGCCTAAAAATTAGTATCTATTGGTGCAGTGAAGTGTTTTGGTATACTTCACATATGAATATACTTAAGAAGATCGCTTCTACGCTGCGCGACGTAGTTACGATTGCAAAATTTGTGAGTGCTGTCGTAGCCGTTATCCCCTCGGTTATCTTGTTAATTGGTGCCGAGCTCAAGCTGGTTAAGGCAACTTCACTGTATCTGTTAATTGCAATCTGCATCGGCGTACTTTTAAGCATCGGCGTCGGCTGGTGGATTAGAAGAGTGCTTTTACGGCAGATTAGTCTGTCTGACCATGGCCTGTTTGAACTTATCTCCAAAGACATATCGTACGAAATTGACGGGCCCGAGCGCCGCGACTACAGGTTAACCTACAAGGATAAAATAAAAGCCTTGTTGGATTTTGCAATGGTCTATCCTATCCGCTACCAATGGACCGGACAGGGGAAGGAGGACATACCCAAACTCCTCAATAAAAAGCAGCGCCTGCTATCCGTTTTTGATAAGCAAACTGGCGAGCCACAGCCGTACGTCGTTGAACGGGACGGCAATTATGGCCAATGGTACTACTACTTCGTTGCTTTTGATCCACCGCTGAGGCGCGATAAAACAGCCCAGGTAATTTATACACAGGAATTTCACGATTCTGAAGGGAAGGAAGAGAAGCGACTAACTTTTTTGGTAGAAGTGCCCGTTAAAAGATTACGGTTAAGGGTCAAATTCCCTCAAGGCTATACGCCGAGGCTTGAGTACAAACGCTCGGAAGTAGGCAGCCGTAAAGAAGCCGTAAAGTTAAAAGGCACTTTCGACTTTACGAGTCGTTGGGCCGAGATCCGGGTAGAAAAACCACTGCGTAAACATATTTACGGAATTTACTGGGAAGAATAGCGGTATGCATGCCCGGAGCCTGTGCTATAATTGGGGTAGATATTAAACGGAGGCTTCGCCCTTCCATGAATTGTCGATAATTGCGCGGTACACCGCATACTGCGCTAGCAGGAAGCTGGAGCCACTGAGACTCCAGTTTTTTATTGAAAAAAGGCCGAGTTGCCAAAATTACAGCGGCAAGTTATTGACTTATCTTACCTTTTATGCTTATAATAAGAGCATAAAGTTACGCAAAAATAAAAAACAAGGGGAAACAAAAACATGAGTGTCGAAACAAAAATACTAAAATTCCAATACTACATCAGCGAGCGGCTGCATGAGATCGGCTCACAATCTGGCAGTGAAGAAATCTTGGCTGACGATTAATCTCTGGCCGCATGCCTACGACCCGGCCAACCAAAAAACAGCACGAACTGTTAGAGTTTATTGAAGCGTTTGCTAATCGTAACGGCTATAGCCCAAGCTACCGCGAGATCATGCGGTTACTGGGCTATAAATCGGTCTCGACGGTTGCCAAACACATCGATAACCTCGTAAGCCGTGGGCATTTGCGCAAACGCAACAACTCGGCCCGCTCTTTAGAGGTTGTGCATGCACTTCGCGCTTCTGCGTCGCTTTCACCCGCAGCTGGTGCGCATAAAAAATGGCTGATCGCAGCCATCGAGCAAAAGTTTATTGAAGCCGAACAATTGACCAAGTTACCTCAGCAATTAATTGATGAACTCTATGCGCTAACCGAGACGCTTCGGGTGCTTGGGTTTACAGAGGATGGTGCATTACTTGTCTCGCGCCTGAAATCCCACGTCGACCAGATGCGCAATAACCAAGCACCAAAGGCATAAAAAGAAGCAAGGCCAGGGAAGTTTCCCTGGCCTTGTTGGTCGATCCGCTGCCTTTAGCGGGGGCGGACGATGCCGCCTTTAATGTGCCCGCGTTGTTGCAGCTGTTTGGCTGCAAGCGCCCGAAAATCGTACCCTTGACCTTTCGGCCTAGGCTTCGATTGAGGGGCGAGGGGCGGGGGTGTGGCTGGAATAGAGGTGGGAGGTATGGTAGTGACCTGTGAGCCACTAATGACCACATCCGGCCCCTCTTCGGACCAGCTTGGTGTGTGCTGCTCGGCTTCTTCGGAACGGACGATTGTGTGTCTGTCCCCGATCACTACTTGCCCAGCGATGCTGGAATCCTTGATCGTGACTTTGTAAGTATCAGGCATAACTTCCTCTTTTTTCTGCTCTTTTCAACGAATCGGCTGGCGTCTGAGTTCATCAGAGCCTACTAAAATACTAACACTAAACATGCAAAAAGTCAATGTTTGCTCTCTGTTGCAACAACCGGCTCAAACCTGTATAATAACCCCTGTACTCCAGAGGTTAGTATATTGTCTCTCGGAGTATTTATTCCGGGATAGCTCAGTGGTAGAGCAATTGGCTGTTAACCAATGGGTCGCCGGTTCGAGCCCGGCTCCCGGAGCCATGAAATTATTCAAGCTTGTACTAAGCTAATGTTTATCAGTTAGCAACAACTATTCTAAAACTGTCGCTGCCTTTAGCAACAAGCTGTAAGGCGTCGTTTAATTCCGCCATAGGCAGCACGCTCACTTTGCCTCGAATGCTAGCAGTACTCGCTAGTTCCAATAATTCGCGCATCTCAGCGGGGCTGCCAATATAGCTGCCGCAGATTGAACGTTCGGCAAAATCATTCAAAATCCACGACGAAAAGGTCGTTTTGTTTGTGTCTGAACCGATTACCCATAACTGCCCGTCGGGCTTAAGCAGTCGCAAGTAGCGATCGTAGTCGATTGAGGCGTGGGTTGTAATAAAAAGTCGGTCAAACGTCTTGAGAAGTGCAGTAGGGGGCGTGGATACTACTTCGTCGGCACCGAGGGCTCGGATGCCCGCCTCGTTATGTTTTTTGCTAAAGGCGGTAATGCGGGCCTTTTGTACTTTGAGAATCTGGACCGCCATGTGGCCAAGGCCGCCAATTCCAACAACGCCCACCGACATGCCGGCCACAATATGTGCCTTTTTGATCGCTGAGTAAACAGTCAAACCCGAGCAAAAAAGCGGAGTCGCCTCGGCGCTGGATAACGACGCCGGTACTTTACATACAAAGTGTCGATTAACGCAGATATGACTCGCGAAGCCGCCTTGCCGGTCTTTGACAAGACATTTTTGCTTTTGACAGAGCTGTTCGCGAGCTTGCAAGCAAAATTCGCAGATACCACAAGACCACACCTGATACCCGACCCCAACCCTATCGCCAACCGTCAAATCTGTGACAGATTCACCGCATTTAACTACTGTGCCAACCATTTCGTGCCCTGCGACCAGGGGGTATTTTAAATCCGGAATTTGATATGCGTTTTCTAAAAACCCAACATCACCTCGCCCGACACCGCAATGGGTGATTGCAATTAAAACTTCGTCAGTTTGAGGCCCGCTCAACCCAGAGCGATATGGGTCAACTTTGAGGCCAGGTTTCAGCGCCGCGTAAGAGGTAATATGCATAATCTACAGTATAGCAGCATCTGTTGACGGGGATTTGGTGGTAGTTTATCATTCATCAATGGTCATGTCGGTAATTTGAAAGTCCCGGCAGATTGCGCAGAATAGAAAGAGAAGCTGGATGCCCGAACACAAAGCGTTAAGAGGAGTTTGGTTATCACCGTGCGGCGCTAATCAAAACTTGGAAATTCGTATACCCGGAATTCCAAATTCAAGGGTTAAAGAGGGTAGGTTGGCTAGAAGAATCGACGCAGTACTGCGTCAACAGTTAGGTTGGCCCACATCTACCCACCCTGTCATCAAAGCCGAGAACGGCTTCACAAAAATAGTGGTTAAACTTTGTCAACCTTACACAATAGACGCTCAGCACTTGCTCGGGAGTTTGGAACGAGCCCTGAAGCCCTACTTGACGGAACGACCAGCGGGGGTGGGGATGGATTTTTTACTTCTTACGCTGTATATGGCGTGGGTTGGAGGCATAACTTCGCTGCTATATTGGGGCGGTGACTATCTTATGGCAGCAATTGCTCCGTGTGCGTTCCTGTATCTTTTCTGTCTCGTCGGTATTCTGAGAAAACCTGCATAGAAAGAAAGCTTTGCCGCCAAATCGACACAGCACTCTGCCCAAGGCGAGTGCTGTTTCTTTGGATGATGGCTCCGCAGGCGAAGGCGGTAATAATCCTCCTTGACTGAGCGAGTATCACCAGAGTCCCGTCCTCCTAGCCTGCGAATTGTTACGCTTTGTTTTTGGCAGCTACTTTATTGGTGCGGCCAGCCTCCAGAAAGGCATCCACAACAAAGGTAGCTGAAAATGCTACGGCCGGAACCAGATCAAGCCAGCTAAACGTAGCAGCATCTGACGAGCTGAAAAAACCAATAAAAAACGATGCAATCTCACTAATTAACAGCATCACACCAAACACAACGCGGCTCTCGCCAATATAAATATACCCAACACCCGGAAGTATCAAGTTTAGCACAGCCGCCAGCCATTTATTCTTCATTTCCTCAGCTCCGTATTAAAATTTTCTTAAGTTTACTACAATTTACCTCTGCTGTCTAGGGTGAAGTGTATTGGCTAAATTCAATCTCAAGATATAATCGAGGAAGTGAACAAAAATAAGCAGACGAATACCAATGTACCCCAACACTTCGACAAGGCCTTTCTGCGCTGGTTTCAGGAACAGACGGAAGATACGTGGCGGGAATATCAAACCAGGACTTTCGAGAGTTTTGTAGCTTCGGGTGCTGGCGGTAGTGATTGGCAGCAAGGGACTCGTTGGCTTGGTGGTTTAGATGAGCAAGAAATAGCCAGTATCGAGCAACGCTACCAGGTGCATTTCCCTCCGGATTATCGCCTCTTTCTCCAGATGCTGCATAGTGTTGACCGACCAATGGCGGGTGCTGTATTTGCAGCCGGCGACACGATGGTTCCCCACAATATGCCATCGTTCTACAATTGGCA
>DATLVY010000108.1:0-5498 GCA_035576845.1 Candidatus Acidiferrum sp.
CGGCGGGGAAGCACCGCTACCATATCAAGCTGGTTAGATACCGCGTACAGCACTAGCTTACTGATGCTCTGCGGCGCCAAGCGGGTGTCGACGCCCGAAAATAAAATATAGTCACCGCTGGCTTGAGCGGCCAATGTTTTACACGCCTGATTTTTGCCGAGCCATCCATCGTCGGGCTGATCACCCTGGATAAACCGCACGCCGTCGTGCGCGAAGGCGCGAATCAGATCAGAGGTTTTATCTTGCGAGCAGTCATCCAGCGCCAAAATTTCCAGCTTGGGATAATCTGAAGCCACCGCCGCGGCCAGGCACTCGGTCAGCACGATGGTTTCGTTGCGGGCCGGAATCGCCAGGCTAACCGTTGGCATTGCATCAGACAATAGGCCCTCGTTCAGCTTGCGCAGCCGAAAATGCCGTAACGTCCATACCGCTCCATACAAAAAGATAATGGCCACAACCAGCGAAATGCCAACCCCCGCGAGCAGCATCAAAAACGGCAGGGCAGCGACGGCCAAGTTGCCCACCAGCAGCGCCGCAACGAAACCAACCGCCAAGCCGAGCGCGTTTGAGCGGGTGCTGTAATGCAGAAACTCTTCAGGCAAACGGCCAAACAGCAGCCGTGCCGCCAAAAGCAGCGCGACTAAGTTTAGGAAACCAATCACGACCGTAGTTAACCAATCGAGCTGAGACACCAGGCTAAAAACGAAGCCGACGAGCGTTAACGCAGCCGATAATTCCCCCCACAGCCGCCGCCAACGCCACAGCCGGGCTGTCGAGCTACTAATGAATAGTACAGCAATCGCCGCAACGCTCGGCAACAGCCACACCGCCATGCGAATATCCATAGCTTCATTATTGTATACGCTTATGTTATGCGCAACTTTAATTACCTTCGCCTGTAGTATTGCGAGGAGCAGTTGCCGACGAAGTTTGGCCAAGATGGCACACGAGTGCCGGCATGTCCACGGTGAGTAAGTGATACCCACGGACTAGCACACAGAAGCGACACATTTTATTCCCAAACATTGACATTCACCACCTGTTATTCTACTATTTGGTAAAGTTAGCGCCGTATTTTGGTAGATGCGGCTTTGTTAACTTGAAGTCTTCACATTCAGCAAAGGATATGCTTTTTATGCAGATCAAGCAAATTACGATTGCAGCCAATTGGCAAACGGGCGACACAGTTATCCGTCGTGTGCTCAGCGAGAATATGCCATTCGAGCTGAGCGAGCAAGCCTGGCAAGAACTCACGAAACAATCCGGCTACGAACAAGCCGTCTACGACGTCGACGGCATGCTGGTTTCTGTTGTTAGACTGAAAGGCGATATAACCCTGAGTTCGCTAAACTGCACTGCTTATAGCGAGCTGGGTGCTCAAAGCCTGTTTACTGTCCTTAGCGACCTCGTGAGACGAAGCTTTACGCCGGCGGAAGCGGATGGTGTCTGGGTCAAAGCCTATGGAGTTTATGGTCACTTACTTTCAGCATTTAACGGTGGGCATGATCTGTTCACCGCACGGCTGCGCGACTTCAGATATCATAATGGTAAGATGTGCTACGTTGTCCACGGGTCAGCAATGACCAGGCACGACGCGGCAAACTTTCCGCTCAGCTGGGAGCAGTTCAAAGAGGCCCTTACCGACACCCTCTGGCAAGGCAAGGCTCAGCCGCACCATTGGGTCGATTATGTTCAGCCAAATGCATCGCTGATTACCGACGTCATGGAACTGCTGTTCGGCGGTTTGTGGGAGTTTGGGCACAACCAGTTGCTGCTTAACCAAAACACCGGCACGGCCGAACCGGTAGGGTCAACCTGCTTACTGCAAACCGCGATTGGCGAGACGCTTGAGCCACGACCCGAACAGGAGGTACTGGCGGTGATTACTCGCCACGACATATGGAACTGCCCCTTTTGGACCCTTCTTTCGAATGGATTACTCATGATCCATGCTGACAACGGCAGCGTGGTCGTCACCAAAGAGCCCGACTCCATTGGCGTGAGCGTTTCACAGCTAATTGCCGAGATCGAGCAGCGCTTTTTGGAGTAACTACCCAGGACAAAACGGGGACACTCATCAACTGAAGTGCCCCCGTACACCTAACTTGACGGATCTGTCCTCATGCGCTATCATTGACATAGACACCTACATATCGTAGGTTTTTTAAATTGGAGCAAATTGTGCCACAGCAAACAGCCGGCAAAGCTAAACCAAAGAAATCAGCAAAAGCCTTGTTAAGCAAGGAAGTCCAGCTGCCCGTTAAAGGCGCGCTGGGTAAGTCGGTTCATACGCCGCGCTGGCTGCGTGTATTTGGCGGCTATTTTGTGGGTTCATGGCAAGAGCTGCGCGAAGTCAGCTGGCCCAACCGCCGGGCAACCTGGGGATTGACTTTTGCCGTTTTGCTGTTCACCTTTGTGCTCGTGGCATTTATTTTTGGCATTGATACCGGTTTTGAGCAACTATTTAAAGGAGTGATTATTAAATGACAACCAAGCGTTATGATTCTACCCTGCAGTGGTATGCGATTCATACTTATTCGGGCTACGAAGAAAAAGTGGCCGATTCTATCCGCCAGCGCGTCGAGTCCATCGACATGGCCGACAAGATTTTTGACGTGCTCGTCCCTAAAGAAAAACAGATTGAAATTAAAAACGGCAAGCGCAAAGTGGTCGAGAAAAAGATTTTCCAGGGCTATGTGCTGGTCAGCATGAAGATGAGCGAAGACGCTTGGTATATCATCCGTAACACACCGGGCGTGACCGGTTTTGTCGGCAGCGGCGTCACCCCAACCCCAATCAGCGATGACGAAATGGCCAAGCTTAAGAAGCGTATGGGCGTATCCGAACCAAAGCATAATATCGAGTTCGCGCCCGGCGAAGTGGTCAGCATTATCGACGGGCCGTTTAAAGGCTTCGACGGTGCCATCAGCGAAATCGACACGCAAAAAGGCAAACTCAAAGTGCTCGTCAGCATGTTCGGCCGCGAAACGCCGGTGGAGCTTGACGCATTGCAGGTTAAAAAGGTTTAGAGTAACTAGCAGTAAACCTTAAGCAAAACGTCTGCTGTGGTAGCAGACGTTTTGTAATAAAAATGAAAAGGAGAGGTGCATTACATCTCTCCTTACTGACAACACCGGGGCTTTGCTCTTGTAAATCGCATCAAATACTTGACTTTTATTTTAATTTATTATAAAATGTATTTAAGATCGTTCCACAGCAGGCCAATAAGGAGGTTTTATGGCCACTATACCTATACGAGTATTCGTTTTAAGTGTCGCCCTGCCAACGTTTCCCGGCATTAATTACGAGAACGTCAGGCTGTTTCTGGAGACTTTTCCGAATACTCACTTCCCAGTTAACGTGAATGGGTATATCCAAGCAGGTAGCGGCCCAGTTCTCGCAGCAACGAGGGCCTCAACCATTTGGGTCACTGACAGTTCTCGTTACTTTCGCGAGAATGATAGCGATCCCTATCTCGAGCTTGGAGATCTACTCAGGAAGATTCTTACCGAGGCAGCGAGCGCGTAAGAGGTGTCTGCCGACCAAACAGGGAAGCTTAGGCAAAGTTTCCCTGTTTTATTTAGCACAAAGTACTAGTATTTTGCATTGAAATACCTTATAATGGCAGGTATTACGCACTCCCAAGGAGTTTTATTATGGCAAAAAAAATCACCGCAAACTTGAAGTTCCGTGTGCCAGCTGGGCGCGCTACCGCTGGGCCACCAGTTGGCTCAACATTGGGCCAGCATGGGCTTAACTTAATGGACTTTGTTACCAAGTTCAACGAGCAAACCAAAGACATGAACGGCAAAAACGTGACCGTGCACCTAAAGGTGTTCGAGGATCGTACCTTTACGTTTAAAGTCATTGGCCAGCCGGTTGACGAAATGATCCGCGACGCCATTGGCATACAAAAAGGCTCGGGCAAGTCACACGTCGATAAGGTTGGTAAAATCACCCGCGCACAGCTGGAAGAAATTGCCAAAACCAAGATGAGCACCCTTAATGCTAACGATCTGGATGCTGCCGTTAAGGTAGTTGCCGGCACCGCACGCTCGATGGGCGTTGAAGTAGAAAAGTAGCAGCGAATAACTAACTAATACCTGTGGGAGGCCATCAGCCGTTCGCACCACGGAAGGAGACATATGACTAAGAAAGAAATTATTGAAGAACAGACGGCCGAAGAGACGCCTATTCAAGTTGAGGAAGCAGTTGATAGCGCCACCGATGACGAACCAAAGCTCGCTAAAGCTGGTAAACGTAGTAGCAAATCCCTGAAAGAAGCCGAAGAAAAAGCCGCCAAAGAAGAGCGCAAAGCAACTGGCGACACCACGCCACAGAGCGATGAAGCCACCGCTGAAAAACGAGGCCCAGCCCCGAAGACCCGCAGCCGTCTGGCTCGCCGCAGTAAAACATTCCGGAAACTAGCCGAAAAAATTGAGGCTGGCAAAGTCTACTCGCTTACCGAAGCGCTGGCACTTGCCGCTGCGACTAGCCCAACCAAGTTTGACGCTACCGTTGAGCTGCACGTTAACCTGGGCGTTGACCCAAGACAGGCCGACCAAAACGTCCGCGGCACCGTGATGCTGCCTGGCGGCACCGGCAAAACCGTACGTGTTGCCGTGCTTGCGCCAGCCGACCAGCAAGAGGCTGCCCGTAAAGCCGGCGCCGACGTTGTCGGTGAGGACGAACTTCTGGCCCAGCTCGACAAAGAGCAATTGAACTTTGATGTACTGATTGCAACCCCGCAGCTAATGCCAAAACTTGGCAAATATGCCCGTCTGCTTGGGCCCCGCGGCCTAATGCCAAATCCAAAAAGCGGTACCGTGACCCCTAAGGTGGTCGACGCGGTGCGCGATGCCAAGGCTGGCCGTGTCGAATACCGTATCGATAAGCAAGCCATCGTGCATCTCGGCATCGGCAAGGTTAGTTTTGACCAGATAAAACTGCTCGAGAACGCTCGCGCTTTTCTGGCCAGCCTCAACGCCGCCCGTCCAGCATCCGTTAAGGGCACCTACATCAAGAGCATCGCCGCCAGCACTACCATGGGGCCCGGCATTACCGTTGACATCGCCAATCTGTAAGCAATTCTGGCAAGGGTTAAGACAAACTTAACCTCTCTATAATAAAGTGGGTTCAGCCACAAGTCTGACAAAAACACTAGATTATTGGTGGCAGAAAGGACCAAAGCATGGAAGCCTTCACCCTACTGCGCTACGAGGTGCTCTTTTCGGGAGTCGAAAAAGACTTGATTTTTGTTGAAGGGATTGTCAAAGAGCCCCGCGCCCTACCTTTTGAAGCCAGCGGCATGGGCCAGCTATGCCGTTTAGTCACCCGGCAGTCCCGCTCCCGTCTCAAGTGTCAGCGGGCGGGCATGGCTCGGTTTATCGCACCCGGCGGTTTTGTGACCTTGCAATTTTTAGTTGAGACCCGTGAGGATTGCCCGAGAGTTATTGAGCTTATTGCCAAAGGTATCGCCAGCCGGCGTCCGGAACGCC
>DATLVY010000109.1:0-5245 GCA_035576845.1 Candidatus Acidiferrum sp.
CTAGCTCGAGCTGATCCTCGGGCACCTCACTGCGGTGACATGCCAGATAATGAACGCATAACGAATGCGTGATGATGGTATCGCCAATCTGGTAATCTCCGGCGTCCGCAGGGGCACCACACTTGCAGACGTGAATGCCAAGCGTTGTGTGGGTATGCGTCGCTGCTCGATAAGCAGCGGTCATCGCGCGGGTCAGCGAATCTACCAACGGCACGGTCGCCGGAGTTTGCGGCTCGATCATCAAAAGTTCTCGCATTACCCTCATCCTTTCTAGATGGAATATAAATACAATAGCATTTAAACTAAAAAAATCAACTGGTTCATCCGGCAATTATCCCTTCACACCATGCAGCATCAGGCGGAGTGCAACCCGGGGCCCTGCAAGAGCCCAACGTGTAACGTGCGGAATGGCGTGAAGGGATAATTGCCGTTCATCCAACACCAAACTCGCGCTACAATAAGGATATGAAAATTACAAAATATGTGCATTCATGTTTGATCATCGAGGACCAAGGCCGGGTTGGTGTTATTGATCCGGGTATGTTTAGTGTTGGCTCTGGCTTCGCCGACCCGGGCGTGCTGAGGCGGCTTGACGATATTATTATTACGCACGAGCATCCGGACCATTTGGACATAACAATGCTTCGGCAGTTGCTGGCCCGGTTCCCTCAGGCCCGCGTGTATGGCGACCAAACGACGGCTATTAAACTAAAAACACTGGGCGTAAACGTTATAACTGCCAGTCAGCCTGGTGTTGAGCTGTTTGCGTGCAGCCACGAGCCGACCGAGCCGCTTGGCGCAACCCCGCTGAACGTCGGCGTGCATTATCTTGATCGGCTGACTGATCCGGGTGACAGCCATCACTTTACCGAGTCGAAGGAGATTTTAGCTCTGCCAGTTACGGCGCCGTGGGGCACGGTGATGCGAGCTGCCGAAGTGGCGCTTGAAGTGAAGCCAACGTATATTTTACCGGTGCACGATTGGCACTGGAACAGCGCTGCCCGCCGGCAAATGTACGAGCGATTAGAGACGTTTTTTGGCGAGCATGGCATTACCTTTATAAAAGCGATCGACGGCCAGGCTATTGAATTATGAAGCCGTTTGTGCTGGTGGTGTTGGACGGCTGGGGAGTCAGCGACAAGCGCGAGGGCAACGCCATCGCCCAGGCGAAAACCCCGAATCTCGACCACATTGCTGCCCAGTGGCCACATACCACTATTGCAGCGTCGGGGCCGGCGGTCGGTTTGCCGGAAGGTCAGGTCGGCAACTCTGAGGTCGGCCACCAAAACATCGGCGCCGGGCGTAAGGTGCCGCAAGATTATGTGCGCATTAACCAGGCAATCGAGGGCGGCGAGTTTTTCCGCAACCAGGTGCTGCTCGACGCGTGCGCCCACGTCAAAAAAAATAACTCGCAGCTGCATATTTGCGGATTGCTCGGCAACGGTGGCGTGCATTCGCATCAAAAACATCTGGAAGCTTTGTTAAAACTGGTTCAGCAACAGGGTGTAGAGCGGGTGTTTCTCCATTGTTTTACTGATGGCCGCGACACTTCGCCCTCGGCCAGTCTGCAGTTTATGCAGCAATTGCAGACATATATTGCGGCGCTGGGCGGCGAGTATCCGGCCCATATTGCCACCGTTATTGGCCGCTATTACGCTATGGACCGCGATAATCACTGGACGCGCACCGGTAAAGCTTTTGAAGCCATGGTGTTTGGCCGGGGTGCGCAGGCCGCTTCGCCCATCGATGCCATCCAGCGGTCATATAACAAAAACATCACCGACGAATTTATTGAGCCGACCGTTATCACGCACCACAACCAGCCGGTGGCCACTATCCAAGATGGCGATGCGGTGATTGACTTCGACTTTCGCCCCGACCGCGAGCGGCAGTTAACCGACGATTTTGTCCTGGATACATTGCCGCCGGGCGATGACCTGCATGGCTTTCAGCGCCCCAAAAACCTCTATTTCGTCACGATGACTACCTACCAAACGGGGCTAGATGCCAAGGTGGCCTTCGCCGATGAGACAGTTACCATGCCGCTTGGGCAAGTGATTGCAGAGCGTGGCCTCAAGCAATTTCACACCGCCGAAACCGAAAAATACGCGCATGTCACCTACTTTATTAATGGCCGCCGCGAGGAACCGTTTGCCGGCGAAGACCGCGCCATGGTTCCCTCGCCCAAGGTCACAACTTACGATTTACAGCCGGCAATGAGTGCCGCCGGCGTCACCGACAAGGCCATCGCTGCCCTGCAAAGCGGCAGGTACGCACTCATCATCATGAACTATGCCAATGGCGACATGGTCGGCCACACCGGTGTGCTGGAGGCTACGATCAAAGCTGTCGAGGCGGTTGATACCGAGATTGGCCGGGTGGCCGGGGCGGTGCGCGCGGCTGGCGGTAATTTGCTGATCACTGCCGATCACGGCAAGGCCGAACAAATGCTTGATGCCGAGGGGAAAACCCTCACTGGCCATACCCTCAATCCGGTACCTGTTTACTTGATTGCGCCCGACTTTGCCCAAGTCAGCCTGCGTGCTGGCGGTATCTTGGCCGATATTGCCCCGACCGTTTTGCAAGTTATGGGTATCCCGCGTCCAGACGTTATGTCCGGCCGGTCGCTGATTGAATAAGTAAAAGCCAAGCGCTGGGCTTGGCTTTTGTAGGCATCCAATCAGAAAGTTAGCTAGGCAACCACAACGAATGATGCTGCTGGCCGGGCATCGGTTTGTTCCACAAGGCAACACTTGATGGGTACAGCTCGGCAAGCCCATATAACCCAAATGGATCACGGCGTTGGGCGTCGCGGCTTCGGTTGAGTGTGCGCCGGAACTCCACAAAGTGCAGGTGGTCTGCCATATAATCCGGGCGGAACGGGCTGTTGATCAGCGGTTCGTCGGTGCCCTCCTTGCGCCACAGATCGTATGTCCTGACGCCGTTAGCGCAACCGGTTAAGCCAACGTAGCCGATTATTTCGCCAGCCTCAACCCAGCGAGCCACACTGGGTTGTCGATAGGTATCGACGTTTGACCGCAGGAAGTGCGGTAAAAGGTTGCCGGTTTGACTGTCCTCGGTGGGCGTATGGAACGGTATGTTTCCTGCCAGTCTCGACAAGTGCGCATACTGGGTGTAGCGGCCGTGCAGGTGATAGATTTGAACCATCAGCCCTTGCCCGAAGGTCATAGGCTTTCTTTTATGGAGCCGCCGACTGCCATCCTGGTTTCGAATGTAGTACTCGTCCCAAGTAGCCAGCGCGAAACCGGCTGCTGCCGCGCGTACAGCAGTTCCCCACGCTTGGCCGAAATCGATGGCACCGTGGCCCACTCTGCCGTGAGCTGCAATTTCCTTGGCGCCATAAAGCCAACCGGCCAGAATGGTGTACGATGTTTGCGGGTCAAATGGTGGCCGTAAATACGGCTCGGGTATCACCGTAGGTATTTGTTGCATAGGTACTCCTTTCCCAAAGCACTATAACACACGGTGGCTACTACCCGCGAAGCTTTACATGTTAAGAGATTGGCATATAATTAGAAAAGTTATTATAGGAGGGAGATTATGGTAACAATTAAAATTATTGTCGGGACGGTCCGGCCGGGTCGGTTTGGAATTAAGCCAGCCGAGTGGCTGCTGAATCTGGCTCGCCAGCGCAGCGATGCACAGTACGAACTGGTTGATTTACAAACGGTTAACCTGCCGATGCTGGACGAAGCCGCGCCGCCGATGATGGGCACCTACACGCAGGAGCACACTAAAAAATGGTCGGAGCTAATAAACGCTGCAGATGGCTTTGTGTTTATTGTGCCGGAGTATAACTACAGCTTTTCGCCGGTCCTCAAAAACGCCATCGATTTTTTGTGGCACGAGTGGAACGATAAGCCCGTTTCGTATCTCGGGTATGGAGTCGTTGGCGGCGCCCGGGCGATCGAGCAGCTGCGCTCTGTGGCCGCGGCAACCAAGATGTTCGACCTGCGCGAGGATGTGCGGCTGGAGAATTTTCGCCAGCTGCTCGACGCTGATGGCAACTTCCAGCCGACCGAGCATCACCTCAAAGCTGCGAATACAATGCTTGACCAACTGGTATTTTGGGCAGAACAGATGCAGCGGGCGCGAGCAGCTATAGATGCTAAGGATAAAAAATAGGCTGACATTGTAGTAATGCCAGCCCTCCTACCTTAAGATTATATTTTCTTAAGAACTTGTGAATCTAATAGCAATAGGTAGGGGTTTGAATCGTCTTCGGAGCTCTCAACAGAGAACAATTTTTTCTCCGATAAGGCGCGTGACGCTGTCTCTACTGCTTGCCGAGCCTCAGTGTCGGCGCAGCCCTCTACCCTAACTATTTCGGCGGATAGTTCGCTAAAAGTGAACATCATCGAACCGCGCGACGCTGATTTTAAGGCGACAAAAGTTGCTGCCACCCGAATCTCAGTCACGCTAAGTTCGGTTGCTACTTCTGGGTTAAGTATAAACACAGGCTTCCTCACAGGTATGTACTGCACAACAAAAAGCTATATACTCACAATAAGACACATCCAAGCAACGGTCAAACAGCGAAAGACATTGAGTTACTCAGATATTTTTAAGTAAACAGGAATACAATACACCATATGAGAATTTTAGTTATCGAAGACGAACACAAAATTGCCAATGCCATTAAGCAGGGGCTTGAGCAGGAGCGCTATGCGGTTGATGTCAGCTACGACGGCGACGACGGCTTGGCCTCGGCCAAAACGGGCGAGTACGACCTCATTCTACTGGACCGCATGTTGCCCAGCCTCGACGGCCTCGAAATTTGCCGGCAGCTGCGCGAAGCCAAAATCCATACGCCAGTTTTAATGCTGACCGCCAAAGACCAAGTCCGCGACCGAGTGAACGGTTTGAATGCCGGTGCCGACGATTATTTAGTGAAACCATTTTCGTTTGAGGAGTTGCTTGCCCGCGTCCGCGCGCTGCTGCGTCGCCCGCAAGAAGCTCTGCAGAGCACCTTGCAAGTAAGCGACCTGACGCTGGATACGTTTGGCTACGAGGCAACGCGCTCGGGCAAGCGCATTCCGCTCTCTAGTAAAGAGTTCTCGTTGCTTGAGTATCTGATGCGCAATGCCGGCCGGGTGCTGAGCAAAGACACCATCATTTCGCATGTTTGGGACTTTGATGCCGATATTTTGCCTAATACTGTCGAGGCCTATATTGGTTATTTACGCAATAAAATCGACCGGCCGTTCCGCTTGCCGCCGCTGAT
>DATLVY010000110.1:0-17159 GCA_035576845.1 Candidatus Acidiferrum sp.
TTTAATCCGGCGCTTTGGTTACATTCCAAACGGTAACCGCACTTACTATCTGGGCCGATCGCAGCCGCCGATGTTCGCTCTGGCGGTTAAGTTGCTAGAAGGCCAGCAAGGCAAGCTGGTGCTGGTGAAATATCTGCCGTACCTCTTGCCCGAGTACCGGTTCTGGATGAAAGATTACAAGCAGCTGCACCCGCTGGCGCCGTCGTATAAGCGCGTGGTGTTGATGCCCGATGGCAGTTACCTCAACCGCTACTACGACAACAAGCGCACGCCCCGGCCCGAAGGCTACAAAGAGGATTTAGATGTGGCTCATCAGGCCTTTGGCCGCGTGCCGAGCGATGTGTATTTGAACTGTCGGGCGGCCTGCGAGTCGGGCTGGGATTTTTCGTCGCGTTGGCTGAAAGATGGCAAAACGCTCAGTACTATCCGTACTGTCGAAATCCTGCCCGTCGACCTAAACTGCCTGCTGGTTATTTTGGAGCAGACCATCGCCGACGCTTACAAGCAGCTGCACCAGCGTGGCGCCGCCGCAACGTATACCAAACGGGCTGAAAAACGCGCGGCAGCCATTCGCACCTACTGTTGGTCAAAAAAGAACGGTTTTTTTGCAGACTACGATTTTGTTGCTGGCAAACGTACGCCGCACCTTAGTTTAGCTGGCGTTTTTCCGCTGTACGCCGGTGTTGCGACCAAAGAGCAAGCAGCAGCGGTGGCCAAAATGCTTGAGCAAAAATTCTTAAAACCCGGCGGATTGCTGACCACGCTGCACGAAACCGGCCAGCAGTGGGACGCGCCCAATGGCTGGGCGGCGCTGCAGTGGGTGGCTATTCAGGGCCTCCGCCGGTATGGCTATGCAGCCTTGGCTGATGAAATTAAGCATCGCTGGCTTAATGTTGTTACTACAGTTTTTAAACGCGAAGGCAAAATTGTCGAAAAGTATAACGTGAAAGCAATCGGCAAGCCAGCCGGTGGCGGCGAGTACGTGTTGCAAGACGGTTTTGGCATGACCAACGGTGTGGTAATGGCGCTATTGAAAGAAGACGAAATTAGCGTAGAAAGCAAGTAGCGCGCTATAATTGCAAGTAGAACAGCCGTATCGGGGCCTTGGCAATGCTAACAAAAATGATCAAACACATAAAACCACAGCTTACCATTAATAATGGCGTGCTTTTTGTCGCGTTGTTGATTACGGCCAACTGGGTATGGGGCACGGTAGTTGCTTTGCAAAACAACTTTTTGCTGCAAGAGCAAGTCGATACGTTAATCCAGCAAAACAGCTACTATGCCCTGCAAAACCAGACATTGCAACTGCAGCAAAATTACTATAAAACGAACGAGTATGTAGAACTCGCTGCCCGTACCTGGCTTGGCAAGGCGAGCCCCGGCGAAAAGGTGCTGATTCTACCGCCCAATACGGTTAGCGACACGGTACCTGATTCTACCAAGCCAACCACAACGCCGCTGGCTAAGCGTAGCAATTTTGAACAGTGGATGTATTTTTTGTTCGGTAAGAACCAGCGATAAGGGCGTGCGCTGGGTCAAAAATTTAACGCGACGCCTTAAAAAGCGTCGCATTTTAGCCAGTGGTCACTGCCTTAGGCTGAGTATGAAGCCCAGCAAAAAGCAGATAAGTGAGATGGCTAGAAAAACCAGGCATACAATTTCAGCGATCAGGATGCGAATTATCCAAAAGTCTGGTAAGTCGCCCGGCTGAGTATTGTAAAGTAACACTTTAACGATGCCAGAGCCTATGAACAATAACGCAAGGCATACCACATTCCGAGCCAGCCATACACCCCAGTACCGTAGCCGCCACTTGGTGAATAGCTGTATTGGGTTGAGGGAGGGCATGAGCTTAACCTCCTGGTAAAAACTAATTCTTGGCAAATTGCTCAGGAATTTAATTAATTCTACACCTAAGGATGAGCCGCGTCCAACTGACCCTCAAAACCCCGAGCTTCGTCAATCCAAAAAACTTCCTGCTTAAGACACCGCCTTTCAGGCGGAACTTGCGATAAGTTTTTTGGATTGCCACTCAGGGTTTTGAGGGTCGGGTTCACCAGGGTTGACAAAAGGAAAAGCGGCTAGTATCATAAAAATAGAATTCGGCGCTATTTTTGGTGCTGTTATCGCGGGATAGAGCAGTGGTTAGCTCGTCGGGCTCATAACCCGGAGGTCGGTGGTTCAAATCCGCCTCCCGCTACCATGAGATGCTCCCTATGCCTTGTGCACAGGGAGCATCTCATGTTTATTGTGAGATTTGAACCGAAGGTCATAATCTGCCGGCGGCAGATTATGGTGTCCTTGCTTGGCCGAGTGACATGAGCGAAGCGAATCAGGAACGAGCAGTGCACGACAAATCCGCCTCCCGCTACCAAGAGGTGCTCCCATGCCTTGTGCACGGGAGCACCTCTTTGATTATCGCGCATGAATTGAATCGACGAGGTGCCCTGTTTGGACGACCATTGCCTCACCTCATGGAGCACACTACGCTCCGAGTCTCTGTAGAGATTCGGGCTGCATTTCGCCTTATCCTCCATGGGGTCGTCCCTGCTTATCACTAGAACCTAGCCCGAAACTGTGTCATACTATCCTCAGTAATCATAAGGATGACTAGCTATGGACACGCCAACGACGACACCGAATGAGAATCAAGAGCCGACTCAGGTTTCCGACCCAGTGCAACCTCCCGAGGTGCCGCAGCCAGAGGTGTCGAAGGCCTCATCGCCATCTGTGCCGACGGCCGAACCGGACCCTCACCCCTGGCGGCCAAGATACTTCTCGCGCTTGACTTTAGTACTAGTGCTTGTGGTTATTGTGCTGGCGTCTGCGGCTTACGGGCTATACGCTTATATGAATAACGCTAACAAAACCAGCAACGCACATTTTAAAATCGGTGTCATGGCGGCTTTTACGGGCGGCTCCAGCAATATGGGCTTTGGGATTATGAAAGGTGTTCAGCTTGCTAAAAAGCAACTGGGGGCGAGCAATTTTGATATTGTGCAGGAAGATTCTCAGTGTGACCCGCGGGTTTCGCCGAATGCGGTTAAAAAGCTGATTACCCAAAACGTGGTGGCCATCATTGGCGATGGTTGTTCCAGTGCGTCGCTGGCAGCGCTGTCGTATGCCAATAATGCTAAAATCCCAATGATCAGCCCGTCGGCTTCCAGCCCAATGCTCAGCATTCCGAACGATTATTTCTTCCGCGTTATTCCGCCGGATAATTTTCAGGGGGCGTTTATGGCCCAGACGATTTACAACGCCGGGTATCACAACGTGGCTGTACTGTATACCAACGAATCGTATGGCAGCGGCATGAACACGGTATTTTACGAAAAGTTCCAGGCGCTTGGCGGTAAAGTGGTAGCCAGCGAGTCAGCCGAACCGGACATTATTGACCTCAGCACCCAAATTGCAGCCATTAAACAGGCGCAGCCGCAGGCTTTGTTTATTGCGCCAAACTCGGTTTTAACAGGGGTGGCGGCTATTAATCAAGCGCGGGCGGCAGGGTTGAATATTCCGCTTTACGCGGCCGATATTATGTATGACAAATCGACTATCGATAACACGAATGGCGCGGCCGAAGGCTTAACCGTTAGCACGTTCCCGACTGGTACGGCGACCTTCCGGCAGGCTATTAATAACGAATTCCATAGCACCGAGCAGCTGTACGCCGCTTCGCAGGCCTACGATATCATCCATTTGCTGCAAATCGCTACACTGGGTGGCGCCAAAACTGGCGAGGAAATCAAAAACGCCTTGCCCGACATAACTTTCCAGGGCGTATCGGCCAATATTAAGCTCGATCGTAACGGCGAAATCTCTGACCCCAATTACAAGTACGACCTCTTTCAGGTTAAAAACGGCGTGATGACGCTGTTACCGCAGTAACAATCAACCCCAAAAGTGTTATACTACTAGCGTGAGCATCCGTAAAAAGCTAATCCTGATTATGCTGTTAATTGGGTTGCTGCCAACGCTAATTGTGAGCGTGGTCGCCTACCTAACCATTAGCAATGCGCTGGTGCAAAAAACCGCTAACCAGCTGGTGAGTGCCGCAACCGAGCAAGAGCAAAAAGTCGATGGTATTTTGCAAACCAGGCAAGAACAAACCATTGATCTGACCACCGAATACAACATCCAAAATGCCCTGCAGCAATACGTGGGGTCGAACGGCGCTGCCGGCGGCGAGGCCTTAACCAACTTGCTGGTCAGCCACAAAGTTGTGAACCCAAGTATCCAGGCAATCTATGTAGTTGATTTAAAAGGCAAAACCATCGCCACGACCGTTACGGGCGACGAGGGCAAGCAGTTTAACGCGAGCGATTACACCATTCCCGAAGGCCAGCAAACGGCATTGTCGATTCGCGAGGACAGCTGGGATAGCGTTGATAAGCTATACATCACCTCGGCGTTGAATGTCGATAAAAAACCAACCGCCTACCTGCGCGTCATTTTTTACACTGACGATATCGTAGCTATCCTGCAAGATTACACTGGCCTTGGCGCCACTGGTGAAACGGTGGTAGCCGAGCAAGATAGCAACGGCAATGCCGTCTCGCTTTTCCCGCTGCGTTTTGATACCGCAGCCGCTTTAAAAACCAAACTGAACACCTTGCAGCTTTTTAGCTCGTTCGGGGGAAGCTATAAAGATTTAACCGATTACCGGGGTCATCCGGTTATGGTTGCTGCCATGCCGATCGGCTATGCCGACTGGGTGATCGCCACCAAAATTGATTCCGAAGAAGCGCTGGCGCCAATTGTCCAGATGCGCAGCATTTTGATTATCATTGCCGGTGTCTCGTCGGTGCTGATATTTGTGCTGGCGTTGTATGCGGCGAGCTTTTTCACCCGGCCAATTTTTAAGATTATCGAGGTCGCCAAGCGCATCGGCCGCGGTGATTTTATGACGCGGATTGGTATGCGCCGGCAGGACGAAATCGGTACGCTTGCCGACAATATCGACCACATGGGAGCTAGCCTCAAAGACTTCGTTACTAGTATTGAGACGCAGCGCAACCGTCTTGGCATTGTGCTTAACAGTACCACCGAAAGCATTTTGGCGGTAAATAAAAAAGGCATTATCATCACTGCTAACAAAGCGACTGCCGAGCTGACCCAGCTGGATATTACCGATATCGAAGGTAAAAACATCGGTGACATTTTTGCCTGGACACGTGACGGTGGGTCGTTAGCGATTGACTATAATCGGCCCGAGACTAAAATTTACGAGGATCTCCAGTATATTAATCACGCCGGCTCTACTCGCTATATTAAGCTCATCGTTGCCCGGGTCGATGGTGACCAAAGCGAGAACTCGCCGCAAATTATTGTGACCATTCACGACGAAACCAAGAGCCGTGAGCTGGAGGCGATGAAGGTCGACTTTGTGTCGATGGCTGCCCACGAACTGCGCACGCCGCTGGCGGCCATCCGCGGTTATCTCGAGCTGATTATGTTTAAAGCTGGCCAAAACACGGTCGCGCCCGACACCGAAAAGTATCTCAAGCAGGCCCTTGGCAGCACCAACGAGTTAAGCGGCCTCATCAACAATTTGCTCGACGTTACCCGCATCGAACGCGGCACCCTTGCTTTCAGCCCGGAAAAAGTTGACCTAGCGGCCAGCGCCAAACAAAGCGTGCAAGACCTGCGTTTTAGCGCTGACGATAAACAGATTAAACTTGCTTATGATGGCCCAAGCAAGGGTTATTTTGTGATTGCCGACCAAATTGCCATCCACGAAGTTATGAATAACCTGATTTCGAACGCGATAAAATATACCAACAACAAGGGGACGATTTTGGTTTCGCTGGCTCAAGAGAAAAAGTCGTATGTTTTCAAAGTTAAAGACAGCGGTATCGGTATCGCAAAAACCGCCCAGCCTAATATATTTACCAAATTTTACCGGGCGCAGGCTGGGCTTAACAGCGGTAACACGGGCACGGGGCTAGGGTTATTTATCTCCAAATCTATTGTCGAACGGCATAACGGCACCATTAATTTTGTATCAGAGGAGGGGAAAGGTTCAACCTTTAGTTTTAAGCTGCCTATCCTTGACGAAAAACATTTTGCTAGCCTGCAAACCGGGAGTAAAAAGATAACGGATGTCAAAAGGAGGCAGCGTGGCTGGCTTACAAAAAATACTACTCGTTGAAGATAATTCACAGCTGCAAGGCATTTATAAGCTGTTTTTAGAACAAAATAAGTTTACTGTGGCGCTGGCGAGTGACGGTGATGAGGCTCTTGAGATGGCTAAAAAGTTTAAGCCAGACCTGGTGTTTCTCGATATTATGATCCCAAAAAAAGATGGACTCGAGGTGCTGAAACTGCTGCGCCATAACCCGGATTACAACTGCACGAAAGCAAAAATTGTGCTGCTAACCAACCTTGGTGACGCCTCGACGGTCAGCCCAGAGGTGCACGAGGACATGGACGGCTACGTTATCAAAGCCGAAATTATGCTGACGGATTTGCTTGATATTATCAAATCGTTGGAATAAGGTATAGGTATGGGCTGGTCGTAAGATCTTGCTCATCGGCGATCGTCCTTATTTAAAAAGGAGGTGGCTTTGCAAAAGTCGAGCCGGGCTCCCCCGGCGACACCCTGCCCTAATTAGGGCCACCACTTACTATCCGCCGAGCTGAGGTGTGCATACTTTGAGACGCACACCTCAGCGACCTCACTCTCGCCTCATTATTCAATTTTATTTATTGCTGCATCACCTTGCTGCAGGCAACGCGTACCGCTTCGCTCCAGGTAGGGAAAGCGTGGATGGTGTTGGCTACCGCAGCGGCCGACATGTTGTGCTGCACCGCCAAGGTTAGTTCGTGGATCATTTCCCCGGCATGGGGGCCGACAATGGTCGCGCCGAGCAGCGTGTGGTCTTGGCTAGTTATCACCTTCACAAAACCGTAATCGGTATTGGTGATATTAGAACGGGCGGTAATAGAGATCGGTGCCAGCGCCTTTTTAATGCGCAAGTCACGTTTGACACATTCATCCTCGCTAAGGCCTACCGAAGCTACCTCTGGCGCTACAAACACGCAGCGCGGTATAGCATGGTAATCGCCGGCTATTTTCTGTTTGTGCAGCATATTATTAACGGCGAGCTTACTCTGATAAATGGCAACGTGGACATACAGGTAAGGCCCAACGACGTCACCGGCCGCGTAGATATGGCGGGCGCTGGTTTGCATAAATTCGTTGGTTTTAATGCCGCGCGGGGTGTAGTCGACGCCAGCGTTTTCAAGGTCCAGCTCAACATTGGCTTGCTTGCCGGTGGTCACCAAAATTTCGTCAACTTTAATCGATCGGATTTCGGCGCCCTGCTGCACAAACACCCGCTTGGTTAAGCCATCTTTGGCCACTTTGGTGACCTTTGAATTGGTGAGCACCTCCATGCCGCGCTCGGTCTCAAACACTTCTCGCAGCAACTCACCAACCTCTTCGTCCTCGCTGACCAGCGGGCGGGGAGCGATGTCGGACAAGTATACTTTACTGCCGAAAATCGAAAAAAGATGGGCAAACTCACAGCCAGCCGAGCCAGCACCGATGATAAATAGACTTTTGGGTGGACGGCTTAGCTGAGTCGCTTCTTTAAAAGTGATGTAGCCAGCTTCCTCGAGGCCGTCAATTGGCGGGATAAAGCTGCGTGCGCCCGTGGCGATTAAGAAATTTTCGGCTGTATAGTGCCGGCGGTTGACCATAATGGTATGCGGGTCTACAAATTTGGCTTCACCGGTAAGAATCTTAATACCATCTTTTTCAAAAGAGTGCTTATCCTGCCCGGTGCCGGTGCGCTGCACGGCCAAATCTTTCCAGGCCTTGATTGATGGATAATTGTAACTAAGCCCCGCCGAGCGGATACCAAATTGCCCGGCATGCTTGGCGCTGTCGTAAATTTCCGCCGCGTGCAGCAAGGCTTTAGTCGGCACGCAACCCCAGTTGGGGCACTCGCCGCCAATATCAGCTACTTCGGCAACCGCAACCTTTTTGTCTGCGGCAGCGGCGATATGCGCGGCTACACTCCCGCCACCACCGCTACCAATAACGATCAAATCATAATCAAACTTTTGTTTTGCCATTTTTGTCTGCCCGTTTTCAAGCTTATGTTTACAATATACCACACTTCTCAGCAAATACTATAGCAGCTAACAGATGAATCTGGTAAAATAGTCTTGGCCTGGCCGGAAGGGCTGGGCGAACCCAAAACAACAATCCGAAGTTTTGCTGCAAGCAAAACTGTTGAGAGGAGAGGCCGATTCCCGACGGAACACTTCTGCTCGCTCCTGATCCCAACTTCATTGGGATGTCGCTGATCCAACTCTTCTTTCGGCGGAATGGCTAAACAAGGAAAACTCACATTGCCACCGGCAATGTTCGGGCAGCGTAGCTCAGCTGGTTAGAGCGAAGGACTCATAAGCCTTAGGTCACAGGTTCGAAACCTGTCGCTGCCACCATAATAGAACCCCACTTTTGTGGGGTTCTATTATGGTGGGGTATAATCTCGAACTATAGATGAGGTGCGCCCAGCGAACGCGAGGGACATAAGGTTTGAAACCTGACGCTGCCACATTAACCACCGTTAACTAATTTTTTGCCATTTGACCCTGCATTCTCAGCAGACTATCATAAAGTTAATGCTTAGGCACAAAAGCACTCATGCGGCTGTTAACTCACTCTGGCGCGAAAAAGACGTTATTTATGTGGTGCTGGCTGGACGGCAGCCGGAGGATATTGCCCAGAAAGCACTGGACGATTTTAGAAAGTTGATTGCCGAAATTAAAGCCGAAGGCAAAAAGCCTTTTGTTTTTGTGGATCTTCGTCAATTGAGCCTGGCTGACGTGTCTGTTGCCGCGCGGTTAGCTATCAAAGAAGCTTTCAAAGAGCCATATGCGGCATTGGTTGCGGTTGGTAAAACTCGACTACTCGAGGTGGCGATGTATTTAATCCGTGCCAGCCAAGCTAGCAAACGGGTACGCTACTTTGTGTCGGAACGCCGGGCTATGCACTGGCTTAAAGCCCGGCAGACCAATCCGACCAGTCGGTCGGCCGGCTTGTTGCTCGCCAGTTTTGTAATTGGTTTTATCGGCGTGGCAGGAATTATCGGTTGGCTAACCGGCAATATCTATTTGCTAAGGATTGTGCCTGAGCTCAGACCCATCAACCCGATGGGTGGCTTTGGATTGGTGCTGCTTGGTCTGGGGCTGGCCAGTGTGTGGGCAAAGAACCGCCGGGCAGCTTTAGTCCTCTCTATTCTGCTTACCATCCTTGGCGCATTGGCATTGTTGCCCAGGGCTGTTAATCTTAATTTTCTGCCTGTTGCTAATCAACCGCTGGCAGCGAATCTACAAGCTTATCCGTCCGAATCTGGCGCAATCTGCCTACTTATCGCCGCCGCATTATTGCTTTTGGCCTTTGTCAAGCGACCATTGATACGGCTGAGCGCCGTCATATTGGCTGCCGGCATTTTACTAGTAGCGTTGTTTAACGCCTTTGGGCTGTTGTACGCTAGTAGCTTTTTCTACAACCTCCAACCATCACTTATGATGTCGCTGCATGTGGCGCTTGCGCTGGTGATTTTCAGCCTTGCATATGCTGCTGAGCTGGCGCGCGAACGCTGGGGTGCCAATATTTTCGCCCAAGCTAACCGAATTGGCTGGCTTATTGTAGTTGTGATGGTCTTTGCTCAGGCTGCGACTTATGGAGCTTGGCGGCAAAGCGTGGCTCGTGCCCAGGAGACTAGCGCTAGTGCCTTTAGCGGTCGAGTTGACGATATTGTCGGCAGCGTTACTAATCGTATCCAGGCCTATACTGATGTACTGCGCGGCTTTCGCGGCCTGTATGCGGCCAGCGACTACGTCGAGCAGGGCGAGTTCCAAGCGTTTTATCAGGCGACCAATGTAGCTAGCAGTTACCCAGGTCTGCGCGGTCTTAGCTACATTGCCAAAGTTAATACTAAGGACCTAGCGGCGTTTCTAGCTCTCCATAAAGCGGATACCAGCCTGATACCTGGTGGCCATCCAGCAATGTCCTATCAGAATCTCTCAAAAAGCGATACCCATTATATCGTGACGTATTCGGCAACAGCACCCGCTAGCAACGCTTTGAGTGATTTAACCGACGCACCTGGTCGGGTAGAGGCATTTGGGCAAGCTGCTGCTACCAATAATTTAGTGGCCTCCGATAGTTTTTTGGTAGCGGCCGAAAACAAGCTCGGCTTTTTTATGACGGTTCCGCTGCAAAACAGACACCCAGCCTCGGTTACCAGTGCGCCGGTTATCGGTTTTGTGAACGTGGTATTTACTTATGATGATCTGTTTGCCAAGCTATTGCAGAGCCAGTCGCTTGGCAAAGGGGTGAGTATAAAAATTACCGATAGTGAAGCGCCCGGTACGGCGGTGTACTTTGCAAATGATTTACGCGGCAACGCGGCAACCCTCTCGCAACGAAAAAATATTGCAGTGGCTAACCGGATATGGACAATCACTGTGGGTGCGCCAGCCAGCTTTGGTGCCAGTGCCAGTGAGTCGTATCAAGCAGCAGTTATTTTGGCCGGCGGGCAAATATTTTCGGTGCTAATGCTTGTGATCTTTATTGTTCAAAATGATGCCCGGCGTCGAGCCTTGCAGCTGGCCGATACCATCACCGCTGATTTGCAATACGAACGCAACGAAGCAGTCGCTACGCGGCAGAAAGACGAGACAATTTTTGGGGATATTGCTGAAGGTCTGATTATTTTTGACAAACACGCCAGGATTATTCGCGTAAACGCTGCAGCGCGGGAGACGCTCGGCTTGGCCGAAAATGAGCTACTCGGCCAGCCTTTTGATAAAGTGCTGATTGCATACGACGAAACCGACAAACTCATCCCGCTAAACAAACGACCAATGGCGCGCACTATTGCCGAAAAGCGGGTAGTCAGTCAGCAGCTACGCTACCAGCGCCGAGACGGCAGCCTGTTTGATGCGCAGGTAACCAATTCACCCTTAATCATCAATGGCAAACTCGATGGCGTGATCGAAATTTTCCGGGACATCACCAAAGAAAAAGAGATCGATAAAGCCAAGACAGAGTTCGTGTCGCTGGCATCTCACCAGTTGCGCACGCCGCTCTCGACCATAAACTGGTACGCCGAAATGCTGCTGGCGGGTGATGCTGGTAAAATCACTGGCGAGCAGAAAAAATATGTCGATGAAATTTACCGCGGCAACAAACGCATGACCGATTTGGTGGGCGCCTTGCTGAATGTTTCGCGTATCGACCTAGGTACATTTGTAATTGAGCCAGAGATGACCAACATTGTGACCTTGGCACAAAATACTGTTCGTGATCTTGAGCCGCGCATCTTTCAGCGTAAAATCGATTTTGAGGAGCAGTACGAACCGAGGATGCCTAAGATTAGTCTCGACCCGAAACTTATCCGCATGGTGGTTGAAAACCTTTGCTCCAATGCCGTCAAATATACGCCGGAAGGTGGCAAGGTTGTGCTGGCCATCAAACGGGAACAAGATTGGCTGTCGATCAGTATCCAAGATACCGGTTATGGCATTCCGAAAGACCAGCAAAGTAAAATCTTTACCAAGCTGTTCCGTGCCGACAACGCCAAATCGCAGGATATCGAAGGCAACGGCCTGGGCTTGTATATTGTGAAATCTATTGTTGAGTATTCCGGCGGTAAAATCTGGTTTGAATCCGAGCAAGATAAAGGCACGACCTTCCACGTCGAACTGCCGCTGGCCGGTATGAAGAAAAAAGTGGGGACGAAAACCCTGGATTAACAAGGAGGTAATGATGATTTCCTATCTATCAAAAAAAGCCCAGAGCAGGATTATGTATGGAGGTATTGGTGTGCTGTGGCTGGTGCAACTATATATTAGTCTCACGACCAGCATTTCTGACACGACTAAGCGTTACAATATCAGCGAGATGGAGCTACGGCTGCTTCAGGCACTTTTTTCGCTGCCGAGTTTACTGGCATTGCTGGCGCTGGCTTTTGCGGTGCTCAGTTTTTATCGGTACTCGCAGCAAATTGCTGGTTCGGATGACGGCAAGGCTTTCCGGTTTATTGCCTACGGACTTGGCGTGTCGCTGGCCAGCATGTGCGTATCGCCGTTTATCAGCCACGCCAAAAGTATCGCAATGTCGGCACATAACCAAACGGCGACCGTTGGAAGCTTGGTGATCCTGACCAACTGCCTTGGGGTTGTGGTGGCCTTGTTGGTGTACTGGTTTTTGTGGCAATCATCGCAGGCGTTGCTGGCGATTGTGAAAAAGCGGCTGAGCCTCAAAGCGATAATTGGCGGCGCCTTGTTGCCTGTTGTGGCAATTGGAGTGCCCTATATCTATCTGATTTTTTCGAACCCAGAACGCATGGTCTCGGCCGATCCAACTATTGCGCCAACTTACGCTTTGCCGGACCCGCTGATTATCCTGGCCGTGGCCTTACCCTATATGCTGTCCTGGTTTCTCGGCCTGCTGGCGATACTGGGAATTTATAAGTTTATGCAGGAGACGCGCGGGGTTATTTATAAACGATTATTCAAAAATTTTGCCATCGGCATAACTATTATTACGCTGTTTACTATACTAGCGCAGTTCCTGGGCCAATTTAGTGACTACTGGTCGCATACCAGCGCAAACGCTATACTGTCAATAGTGGCTGTACTAGTTATTATCCTGGTTGGCGCTTATGTCTTGGTGGCCAACGGGGCTCGGCAGCTCGGCAAAATAGAGGAAGTTAGATAGGTGCACCATATGGCGGCTAATTATTACGAAAGTGTTGTCGAAGCTACCGAGGACTACCTCGGACCCGCCGCTGAGCGTTTTGTGCGCCGGCAGATCGACTTCCATTTAAGCAAACCACCCGAGAGCATCGATAAAAAAGATGTGTTGAAACTGCGCGATTCGTTGTGTGTCGCTCTCGGTTTGTTGGTTGACGATAAAAAAATGATCGACGAGGCTGGCCGGAAATTCGACGCCATTGTCGCAAAATAGGAGGATTTATGACAAAAAAGAAAAAAATACTGGTTGTTGAGGACGAAGAGCCGCTGCGATATGCGATTACTAAAAAGCTCGAAACCTACGGGTTGGAGCCGATTGGTGCCAACTCGGTTGATTCGGCATTGCAGCAACTAAAAAATAATGGGCCGATTGCGGCAGTGTGGCTTGACCACTACCTGATTGGTACTAAAGATGGTTTGGATTTTGTGGTGTCTATGCGCTCGAACAAGGAGTTTGCTAAAATCCCGGTATACGTGGTTTCTAACACCGCAACCGACGCGAAGGTCTCGACCTACATCAAGCTTGGTGTCGAAAAATACTATGTCAAGTCCGATCACCGGCTCGACGAAATTATTGGCGATATTCTGGACAACATCGAAAAAGAGAGCCATGATTAGGCCCTTCTCGCCTCGTGCTATAATGGCACCAGAGGAAAATGAGTGATGGCCGACAAGCAAAAGCACATTCTGGTGGTTGAAGATGAAAAACCGCTCAGCCATGCTCTCGAACTGAAGTTAACTAAGGCGGGCTACACCGTCATGGTTGCTTATAACGGTCGAGAGGGTTTGGACGCTATTGCGGCGAACCATTTTGATGCTATTTTGCTTGATTTAATGATGCCGGTTGTTGATGGGTTTACCGTTCTGGAAGAGCTGGGCAAACATCCGCCAATCCCGCCGGTGATTGTGCTGTCAAACCTGGCGCAGCGCGAAGACGAACAGCGGAGCCTGGCGCTTGGGGCGCGCAAGTTTTTTGTAAAATCAGACACGCCACTTGCTGTTATAGAGGCGGCGGTAGGAGAAATTTTAAGGTAAAGCTCTAAGGGTGGGCTATGTATCCAAGCATAGATAAAATTAAAGCGATTTTGTTACGCGAGAGTTATATCTCTGAGGCAGATAGCCAAAAGGCCGAGGCCGAGGCCCACGATTCGGAGGGTTACATTGACTTTTTGATCCGTGCCGAACTGCTGAGCAAGCCATTGCTTGGCCAGGCATTAGCTGAGTCGTACAAGTTGCCGTACGTTGATCTTGGCTCTAACCCAACCACCAAAGAAAACGTTAATCTTATCCCCGAAGCGACTGCCCGCGCCAGCCGCGTGGTGTTTGTAAAAGCCAGCGATAAAATTGCGGCAGTGGCAACCGATCAGCCAGAAGCGGTGAAGCTGGATGAGCTTGCCCAGTTCTTTCCTGGTAAAAAAGTCCGTCTAGCTTATGCACTGCCCGAACATATTGAAGCCAGTTTCCGGCTGTACGAGCAGCCGCTCGAAACTCGTTTTTCGCAAATTATCGAGGCCGGCAAACGGGTCGCGCCCGAGATTGTTGACGAAATTATCAAAGACGCACTGAGCTACCGGGCGTCGGACATCCACTTCGAGCCGCAGGTGAGCGACGTCATGGTGCGCTTCCGCGTTGATGGTAACCTGCGCGAAGCAGGCAAGCTTCCGAAAGAAAATTACGAAAACATCCTCAACCGCATCAAAGTAGAAAGCGGCATGCGTATCGACGAACACTTTACGGCGCAAGACGGCTCTTTGCAGCGCAAAGCCGGCGAACAGGCCGTTGACCTGCGCGTGTCGCTGGTTCCTACGGTGGAGGGCGAGAAAGTCGTGATGCGGGTGCTGGGTTCGTATGTGCAGGGTTTTGCGTTAGCTGATATTGGTCTCGACGAGGCGCATCACCAGCTGCTAGAGACATACGCCGCAAAGCCGTTCGGCATGATTTTAACGGTCGGCCCTACCGGTTCGGGGAAGACCACTACGTTATACTCGTTGTTAAAATTACTTAACCGTCCGAATGTCAATATTACAAGTATTGAAGATCCGGTGGAGTATAAAATGCAACGCGTTAATCAAATTCAGGTGCGCGAGCAAGTGGGGCTGACGTTTGCCAAAGGATTGCGCGCTATTGTTCGCCAGGATCCCGACATTATTTTAGTTGGTGAAATTCGTGACCAAGAAACGGCTGATATTTCGGTTAACGCTGCCCTGACTGGCCATTTACTACTCAGTACTTTTCATGCCAACGATGCAGCTACTGCTGTACCGCGGCTGATTGACATGGGCATTGAGCCTTTTCTACTAGCCTCAACTTTAGAGGTGATTATTGCTCAGCGCCTGGTGCGAAAAATATGCGCACATTGCCGCTACAGCTTGCCAACGAGCGAGGCGTTGAAGGGCCTAAAGGTCAACGTGGCGGAAATCACAGCATACTTGGGGAAAACTGACACGGTATATGCAGGCAAGGGGTGTAATGTGTGCAGTGGCACCGGCTACAACGGCCGCACTGCGCTGTTTGAATTTTTGGAAGTGATACCCCAAATGCAGGATCTGATTATCAAAAGTCCTTCGGTGCGTGATATCGAAGCGCTAGCTCATTCTCAAGGTGCGCGACCGATGTTTGAAGATGGCATGGAAAAAGTTAAAACTGGCCTCACCACCGTTGCTGAAGTGGTGCGGGTCGTGGCGCCACCGCGCAAGGCTACATAATGGTGGGTAAAAGCAGCAAACCAAAACGCTTTCATGTCAGTGGCAAAAACCGTGAGTATTTTACCTCTAACCTGGCACTGCTTTTAAAGGCTAATGTAGCTGTTGGCGATGCATTTGAATCTTTAAAGTCCACGACAAAATCGAAGCCGCTCATCAATGCGCTTACCCAGATGCAGCATGATGTCGATGACGGCATGTCGTTATACAAAACGATGGAACGCAGCGGAATTGTCTCGGTCCAAACTTTGGCGCTGGTGCAGCTGGGCGAGCAGTCGGGTAATCTGGCTGAGAATTTGCAAGTTGCCGCCGCGCAGGAAGAAAAACAGCGTATCTTCCATTCCAAAGTCCGCTCAGCGTTAATTTATCCGGTGTTTGTTATTAGTATTACCTTGGTGGTGGGTCTCGGTGTGGCTTGGTTTTTGTTGCCTAGATTATCGGATACGTTTTCGCAGCTGCATGTCCAGTTGCCATTAATTTCTCGTATCTTTATTGGTTTTGGCGTTTTTTTGCAGGCTGATGGATTGTGGGCGGTGCCGGCGATTGTGATAGGTGCGGGTGCCATTGGCTATCTATTGTTTGGTTTGCCGCGCACGAAGGCAGTCGGTCAAGCTCTTTTATCGTATGTTCCGGGCATTTCACAGCTTCTGCACGAGGTGGAGGTGGCGCGATTTGGGTATTTACTTGGCACTCTGCTGGACGCTGGACTTAGTGTTACTGATGCGCTACAGCTATTATCCCGCGCCTCGACCTATAAAGCTTACCAGAGCTTGTATACACATTTGGGTGAATCATTCGAGGATGGCTACAGTTTTGCCGCTAGCTTTGCGCAGTTTAAGCAAACAAGTAGGCTACTGCCGCCGGCGATTCAACAGATGGTCATGGCGGGGGAGCGCTCCGGCTCATTACCGGAGACGCTCAAAAATATAGGGACGATTTACGAACAAAAGGCCGACTTGGCCGCACAGAATCTGGAGGCGATTATCGAGCCAGTGTTACTGATCGTAGTGTGGCTGGGGGTTTTGGGGGTCGCGGTGTCGGTGATCTTGCCAATTTACAGCCTGGTCGGGGGGCTTGGGAGTTTATAATGCGCAGCGGAGGTTTTACATTACTCGAAGTACTGCTCTCGGTCGGCATCATCACCATCCTGGTTTCTCTGTCGTTGCCAATTTATGCGACGTTTGTCCAAAAAAACGATCTCGATTTAACCGCGCAAAGCTTGGCCAATACCATTCGCCGGGCACAAACCTATAATCGTGGTGCTAAAAACGATTCGGCGTGGGGGGTGGAAGTGCTCAGCAGCAGCTACGTAATTTTTAAGGGCACGACCTACGCTGGCCGCGACACGACGGCTGACGAAACAAGTATCATTCCAGCTTCCATCACGCCAAGCGGAACTGCCGAGATCGATTTTAACAAACTGGCTGGCACGCCAACGGCCACGGCCAGCATTACGCTCACTTCAACAACCACTGATACAAGGGTAATCAATGTCAACGCCAAAGGCATGGTGGATTATTAAGTCGGCGGCCGGTTTTTCGGTGGTGGAAGTGCTTTTGGCGGCCACCATTTTTGGGATGCTCGTAACGGCTTTGATCGGTGCGCTCGTGTACGGGCAAGCTGCCAGTGTTGATGCTGGCGAACAGGCCCGCGCGAATATGATCGCTGAAGAAG
>DATLVY010000111.1:0-2666 GCA_035576845.1 Candidatus Acidiferrum sp.
CCAGTTGGGCTTGGTCCGCTACTTTGCTATGACTGAAGACTGGACCGCCTGCCACCCGCTGGGCAGCTGGACCAAGGATTACCCAGCCTACGTCGAAGAGTTGCCAGACACTTTGCTGGCGCTCGAGGAAGTAGCACGCTAAAATCTAAAAATCTGGCCAGAGAAGGCAACAGCAAGCAACCGCTTGTATGTGCCTTCTCTTTTCGTTTTGGTAAAAATCCATTAATGACTATTGGGGAGTGGTCGCCTGCCCGCATCCGCGCTACCTTTCCGTCTCATGCATCTGCTATAATTAATCTGTTTCTTCTAGTAGTGAGGCACATTGCCCCTAGTTGACATGCCGAGGAGGCAGTACATATGCACATTGTGGATCAAGATCAGGTTGAGCGCGACCTGCTCGCGGGCGTTATTACCACCCAGGAAGCTTTTCAGCTTATTACCTCAAAACAACCAAAACCTTGGGAAACAAAAGAATGGAAGGAAGCACGAGAGCGGCTTTTAAGCGCACAATGCGTTCAGTGTGGAAGCACCCAGCCGCCGCTTGTTTTACAACACTTGTGGCAACCTACAGCTTTAAGAACGCTTATCAGCATTACACGCGAAGGCTATATGGAAGCCTACGCAGTGGGCCATCCGCGCCCAGTCGTTCCTGAACCCGCACTTACGGATCGCCCCGGCTGTCCAAGATGCAAGTCAACCAACATTCGTCAAGCTAAAGGCGATGGAAGGTGGACTTGTTGTAAACGTGGGTGCGGACGAATTTTTCAAGCTCCGGTTACGGTACAAGCACTGACGCCCGAGCAGAAAAGACAGCTTTCCGAACAAAATGCAACCCTTGGAAAAATTTGGTTCCAGGAATTTTGGAGTATCTACTCAGACACTGTAGTTAAAGAGGCAGTACTGCAAAGCATCGCCCACCATCGACGGTATATGTCCTTAGAGGACACGACGACCTTTTGCAAAACATGTATGTATTGGTGGGACATGCGCAAGCGAAGATACTGCCCAGATTGCCAAAAATACTCAGTACTTCTTATCGGGACACTTTGCCTACATTGCGGCAATAATGTGCCGAGGCTAGCTCGGATAGGGGAAGATGTCCAATAGGTGACCAACAGTGCTTTGAGGCGTACAAATTAATGGCGAACCGCCAGACTGAGCCAGCATCCAGCTGGCTCTTTTATTCTCCGGCGTTTTCCAAATCACGCTTGATCCGCTCCCTGATCGCAACACATTACTCCTCGCAAGTCAACTATTGTTCTATTTTTCTTTTGTTAAGCACCCCTCACCGGGCCATACAGCTGGGGCTCATGCAGATAATTTATTCATTTTCTCTTGGCCCCATGGCTTGGATACTTTTCTCTAACCACTCGCGCTGACTCTCTAATCGGCTTTGCAGCTCCTGCGTCGCCTCAGCCCGCGCTTGCTTATAGGCCTCGCTTGAAGGGTCGCTCGCCAGATCCCGCTCCGCCTGCTCACTCTCATCATGCGCTAGCCGCACGAGGTTTTCTTGTATTGCCCGTATTTTTCGGAATATATCCGCCCTTGCGGTTGGCTCGGCAGCAGCGTGCAAAGCCGCAAGATCGTCGCTGAGGCTCCGACTAAGATCGTCCCTCCGTACGTGATATTCCTGGACCCGCGCAAGTCGTTGCTGCTCGCGAAATTGTTCCACCTTGCGTCTTTCCAAATCATTTTTATCTTGTTCGTCCTTTTGCGCCTTTCGTTCTGCGTCAGACAATTGAGCGGGTTGCGGAGCTGGAGGAACCGATTCACCACCAGGCATCATCTGGGCATCCCTTTTTGCAAGAGCGGCGGCGATTTTTGCCCGTTCGCCCTCAAGCGCATCAATCTTGTCCTGAGCCTGTTTGAGCGCTTCGCCTAAAGCCGCGTTACCGGGATTTTCATTCTTAGCATTCTTCGCCCGAACCAGTTCTTCAGCGGCAAGATTGACTTGTTCGCCAAGGAGACGCTGGACAGCATCTCGAACTCTCAGGAAATCAGCTGGAGATGCAGAAGCTATTGCCTCAAGACTATGATTAATATCTCCTGCCAGAGGCCCTTCCAACGCCGGGGGGGCAGCGGCCGGAACGGGCTGCGCAGTGCTACTAGAAACCGGTGGAGCTACCCGCGCTGGCGCAAACGGATTTACAACCCGTGTCGCACCAGTCACACCCTGGCGCGTACCGAAGATGCCACTGCCGCCGTCATCAACTACGATGCCGTCCCGTATTAATGCATCAAAAATCTCTCTGGTTTTGGACCGGTCGGCGCCTAAACGAATTGCGGCGTTACTTAGGCTGATAGCGCTCGCTTCATTCGCCATCAAGTTCTTAGCCTTTTCAAACAGCTCGTAGTCAGTTTGCGTGCTTGGAATAGCGGTGGCTGCATGAGAAGCCTGGGCAGGCGCAGGCTTCGCTTGCGGCCCTTCATTAATTCTTGTTGTCGTCGGAGGTAATGGAGTAGCAGCCGCTGCCTGAGCCGGAGTGGGCGCGGCGTTCGGTTCGCCCTGGCCCGGCATTGGCTGGGTAGCATTATTTTGAGGGGTGGCGGGCTGGTTGGTAGGATTCGGCGTTGGTGGAGTAGCGGGCTGCATGGGCACACTATAAACCCCTGGTGCGCTACCCACTGTCGGAGGCGCCAATTTACCCCGAAGCACCATTTCCTCT
>DATLVY010000112.1:0-17262 GCA_035576845.1 Candidatus Acidiferrum sp.
TTTTAGGCGTGGCAATACTCGGCGTCGTAGCGTTGTTGTTTTCGTTTCCCTCTAAAACCCAGGCAACGGCTGGCATTAACCAACAAATCAACTACCAAGCCCGGCTGCTGGATAGCACCGGCGCCACCGTGCCAGACGGCAATTATAATATCGAGTTTAAAATTTATTCTGGCGGTACTGGCTGTGTCAGCGGCGGCAGTTCGCCGTGCGGTGGTACATTGCTGTGGACCGAGGACGAAATAGGCGCCAACAAGGTCGTGGTCAAAAACGGCTACATGTCGGTGCAACTCGGCGCCGTGACCGCTTTTGGCGGCAGTGTCGATTGGAACAACGATACGCTTTGGCTATCTATCAACATTGGTGGCACCGGCACCCCCAGTTACGACGGCGAAATGACCCCATTCCGGCGGATGACCTCCAGCCCGTATGCTTTTAACAGCAGCGAACTTGGCGGCCTGACCTCAGCCCAGTTTTTGCAGCTCGCCCCAGGCAGCGTGCAAACCGACTCAAGCACCAGCAGCTCGGTGTTCGTCAACAAAACCGGCGCCAGCGGCAACATTCTGGAGCTGCAGAAGGCTGGCGCGGATGTGATGGTGCTCGGCAACACCGGTGCGCTGACGTTGCAAAACTCGGCAGATTCAACCACTGCTTTAAATGTCCTCGGCCACACCAGCGGGCTGTCGGTGTTCGATGTAGACACAACTAACAGTCGGGTCGGCATCGGCACCTCCACGCCCTCAGCCAAGCTGAATATTGTCGATAATCTCTTTTCGGATAATTTCAACCGCAGCGACTCTACTAACCTCGGTTCAAACTGGACGGAGCGGACCGATGCCGGGACGGATTTCCAGATTGTATCGAACCAACTAAAACTAACACCGACCGACAACAGCGCCAACGCGCTGAGTGCTTACACTACCCAGGGTATTACCGGCGCCGACTATGCCGTGCAGTCTGATATTATCTTCCCCAGCGCCTCGGACGACTGGCTCAGTGTATTCGGCCGCGGCAGCACCTTTGGCACCAATGACTCACAAGGGTACTACGCCTTTGCATCAATGGCAAACCAAAAAGTGGCCATCTACAAGCGCAGCGCTGGCACTTGGACGCAGCTTAGCACGGCGCCATCGGTCACTATTAACTCCGGCACTACCTACAATATTAAACTCGTTATGCAAGGCACAACATTGTCGTTATATTGGAACGGCGTGTTTGAGACCAGCATCACCGACAGTACTTTTAGCGCTGCTGGTTTCGCCGGCGTCGCGGTTGGGCAGCCAAACTTGGTTAACAGTATTTGGGATAACTTCACCATCTTGCCCATTGCGGCCAGCCTGAATGTTAACAACAATATGGCCGTTACGGCTAATGGCTTTATCGGCGTGGGCACAACTTCGCCATCGTACGCCGTTGATGTGCAGGGTGCCGGTGATATCAACGCTACTGGCGTTTACCGTCTTAATGGTACCGCTGGCGCCACAACAACTTGCAGCGGTGGCCAATTTTTACAAAACCAGGTAGTAAGCGGCGGCATTACTACCGGCGGCAGCTGCGCGGCGGCCAGCGGCAGCGGAGTTGCCACTATCGGTACCATAGATTCACAGACCAAAAGTGCCAACGGCGCCGTTATTTCCGGCACTAGCCTCGTTATGCAGACGGCTGACGCCAGTAACCCTGGCTTAGTATCTACCGCCACCCAAACCTTCGCCGGTGCTAAAACCGTCAAAGTTGGCTCGGCCTCAGCTTTCGTCGTGCAAGATGCATCAGCTAATAATGTGCTGACAGTTGACACAAACACGCCTGCTATAGTTGTGGGCAATGATGGCACACCCAGTGCGATCAGTATCCGAGGAGGTGCCGCGACCGGCTCAAACATCACCGGGGCGAATATCACGGTTGATGCATCAAATGGTACGGGTGGGGGCGGATCGGGCGATCTAATTTTCCGTACTGCCGCAGCCAGTACTAGTAGCGCTATCACCATAGACGGTACGCCGCAAAGCCTCAGCGCCGGCACCGGTATTTCATCTATCAACTGGACACAGACGCCAAGCACAAGCACTAACTCTATTCTATTGGTATCGGTCGTAACCGACGCAAGCCATAGCTACAACTCTGTCAGCGGCGTAACATATGAAGGCACTAATCTGACGCGCCTTTCGACATTAAATTGTCCAACTGCCGACCAAGCTTTTGGATGTCACGTGGAATTATGGTATATGACCAACCCGGCAACTACCGGCACACACCAAATTGTAGCAACACTGGCCTCAGGTACTAGTTCCTTGGCGGGTGGCAGTGTGGTGTACAAAAATATCAACACCAGCAGTCCATTCGGAACCGTTAACACTAATTCCGGCAGCGCAGGCAGCAATACGCAAATTACTAACAGCGTTGCCACAACCAGCACTCAGCAGTTGGTGATTGACGCGTTTACCGCTAACAATACTATCAGTGCGCCCTCTGGTACACAATTATGGAGTTCCAGCGCCAACAGTGCCATTAGTGACACTGGCTCGAGCGTCGCAGCTAATGGCGGCTCAACGGCTGTGCATTGGACAGTTAACTTTGGTGACTGGGGTGACATTGGCGTACCCCTTAACCCAGTAGCAAATAGTGTCGCCGATACATTGGCTGATCGTTTACACATTACTGCAGCAGGCAACGTCGGCATTGGCACGGCTAGCCCAACCGCCGTATTGAACGTCAATGGTGCCACCATTCTGCAAGGCAGTACTGCCATCGAAAATACCGCCGGCACCAATTCGAATGACCTTACCATCCAGCGGGCAGGCACCATCAGCTCCAGTAATATCCAGTACACGTTCAACGAGAGAACCAATAATACCGATCTATGGCTCTATGGTTACGATGGCTCAACCTTCTGGGATCCGGTCAAATTGCTATGGAATGGTGGCAGCGGCGCTCAGGTGCTGGCGCTCGGCTCGGACGGCGGCAATGTGGCGGTTGGCACTACGAGTGCATCACATAAGCTTGAGGTTGCAGGGTCGGGTAATTTCAGCACCAGTGTACTCAGTCCGTTGTTTGATACCGCCACCGGGGTAGCGCTAGATATAGGGCTTAATAATGCCAGTGTTATTAACCTGGACGAAAACACTGCCGTCGCCACCAACAAGTCCTTTACCGCCAATGGAGCAGCTCTGTTCCAGGATGCAACTAATTCCTCGGCTGCTTTCCAGGTTCAAAATGCCACCGCAGCGCCAATTTTTATGGTTGATACAACCTCAGCCATGGCCAATGGCAATACTCTTAATTATTTAACCTACCCCGGTTTTGAGTCGGGCAGCTTTAGCAATGCAGCGGCTGGCTGGAACTCCGTGTCCCCCGGCACCCTCAGCCAAAATACTAACAAAACCCAAGTGTATAACGGTGCAGATTCGGCCCAGGTTGTCACCACTTCCAGCAATGGCGGACTAACGACCGGCAGTTTTGTGTCAGCGCCGCCTTCTGGTACCTATATCGTCAGTTTTTACGCCAAGGTTGCAAGTGGCAGCGCCACCATAGCTAGCACAGCCTTTACGGTTCAAAGTACCGATGGTGCGACCCATACTTGCAGCCCGGCGGCCGGCATCACTATTAATTCCAGTGGTTTTCAGCGCCTTTATTGCTCAATTACAGCCACTGGTGCTATAACCGCCCTGCAAATTACTCAAACCGACGGCACGGCCCGAACGCTTTACTTTGATGCCATGCAGCTGCAAAGCAATAGCTATAATAGCCTGACTCTTACTGCCCCAACTGTGTACCAAATTGGTGGTATCCAGCTTCGCGGTGCCATTACCAGCCCAGTAGCAATCGCCGCAAACGGCGACTCAACCTCGGCTTTCCAGGTTCAAAGTGCTAGCGGCAATACCGTTTTGGCCGTTGACACCACCGACAGCCAGCTGCAGCTGCGTAACTTTAACGACTTTGCGCCGGGCGGTACCGAGTTATTTACCAGCTCCGAAAGCTTCCCGGCAACAGCCGGTTGGACGAGTATTTCGGGTACTGGCTCTAGTGCCACCGCCACCCACACCGCCAGCGGCGGCACCACAGCATTGAATGCTTCACCTACGATCACCCCTACTGTCGGTGTCACCTATAAAATTGTTTACACCTCAAGCGGCAGAACAACTGGCACCATAACAGCCAGTATTGGCGGCGCAACCGGCGCGGCTATAACCAATGCCGCGCCGCGCACCGAATACCTTTACGCCACCACCACAGCTCCGTTTGCAATGACACCAACTACCGATTACAACGGCACCATTACCTCGCTGTCGATATCTGCCCTGGTTAACAGCACGCCAGTTATCCAAGTTAATGATTCGAGCGGCGCAAAAGCGCTCGAAATTCGGGCTGGCGGCATCAACGATGGCGTAGTCAGTAGCAACATTCTAGGAATCGGCTACGGCGCTTTGCAAATCTCGGCAGCTGGCAACAACGTGGCGATTGGCAACAACAGCATGGCGGCTACAACCAGCGGCGGCAGCAACGTGGCCGTGGGCGTTAATAGCCTACAGAACAACATCACCGGGGCCGGCAACGTTGGCGTCGGTCTGGGCGCACTGAAGCTTAACACCACCGGCGCCGATAACGTGGCGATGGGTTTTGCCGCCATTCAAAACGGTACAACCAGTGCCTTTAACGTCGGCCTTGGATTCGATGCGCTTGTTAACTCCTCTACCGGCAACAACAACACGGCCGTTGGCTCCAACGCCATGTTTGGCTTTAGTACTATTACCGGCTCTGGCAACGCGGCGCTGGGCGACCACGCCGGCTACGATATTACCAGTGCCAGCAACAACACCTTTGTGGGTTTCCAGGCGGGCTACCAGGGTAACAGCCAGTCACAGTTTAAGAGTTTTTCGACAACCTCAGTCGCCAGCACCGGCATTGGCGCCTTTGCCCAAACGGCTTGCTCTACCAGCTGTTTGGTGCTCGGCGGCCAGGGTGCCGACCAAGCTAACGTGGGTATCGGCACGCCCAATCCTAAAAACTTCTTTGACGTCGAACCAACTATCACTGCTGCCGGCACCGTTACCACCGATGGCACCACTGGCTCGGTCACCGGCTCGGGCACCAACTTTACCAGTTCAATGATTGGCGACACGGTGTATATCGCCTCTAACACGCCACTAACCCAAACGTATAGCGGCGTTATCACGGCAGTTGGCGGCACTACCTCGATGACGGTTTCGCCGGTAACCTTTACGGCCGTGTCGGGCGCTTCGTACTATATCAACGCGCCGGGCTTCCAGGTTAAAACTGATGGCACTGTCTATACCCAAGGCACATCCACAACCCAGTTCCAGGTTCAAAATCTGGCAGCAACTGCACAGTTTATTGTAGATACCACCAACAGCCGCGTGTACATCGGCGATGGCAGCGCCAGTGCCACGCCAACTATTCTGGTTTTGGATTCCAAAAACACCACCGACAGCCTTACACCTGGCACAACAACCTGCACCACTACCGGCGCTATCTTTTACAACTCTACCGATAGTCAGTTCCGTGCTTGCCGTAACGGCCTGCTCTTTAACCTGATTGCCGGGGTTGACGTGCAAACCTTTACCGCGGCGAGCAGTACCTGGACAGCACCATCGGGCATTTCTACTGTCATGGTGGTGGCCTGTGGCGGCGGTGGCTCGGGTGGCGGTGGTTTGACGGGTTTAACGTCTACGGCACGTGGCGGCGGCTCGGGCGGTGGCGGCGGGGCAAGGGCATCGTTAATTATGGCTGCCGCCGACGCCGGCACCTCCCAAACCGTAGTCGTAGGCCAACAGGTGAGCGGGGGTAACGCCAGCGCCACCGGTACTGCTGGTAACCCAACAACGTTTGGCGGAACAATGGTGATCGCTTTTGGCGGTGGGCGTGGCAACGCCGGGCAGGCAACAACCGGACCGAGCGGTGGCGGCGGTGGTGGCTTTGGCGTAGTTGGCGGTAACGGCTCCACAACTACCGTATCGGGCGGCGACAACGCATCAGCTAACGCCCAGGGTGTTGGCGGCGCAGGCGGCGGTGACACAACGGCTGCTGCAGGCAAAGCTGCAGAATTGGGCGGCGGCGGAGGCGGCGGCTCAGGTATTGGTACGGTTGGGCTAGCCGGTGGTGACTCCATATGGGGTGGCGCAGGTGGCGGTGGCGGCGGTGGTGCGAACGCAAGTAACGTAGCTGCCAACGGTGCCTCGGGCGGCGGCAACGGAACGTACGCTAGCGGTGACGGTGTGGCAGGCGGCGCAGGAAACGGCTCGACCGGCACGGCAGGCAACTCTATCCACTGCGGCGGCGGTGGCGCGGGTGGTGGCGGTTCGGCGGCCGGCACCGGTAGTACTGGTGGACCTGGCGGCGCGGCTGGTGGTGGCGGCGGCGGAGGTGGCGGCGGAATCACGGGTGGCGCTGGCGGCGCTGGTGCAGCTGGTAAAGTCTGGGTATTTAGTTGGTAATGGTAGTTAATAAAATACGCTTCTGGGTCTTGGCGCATAAAACCTTGCTGGTCTGGGGGGTTATTTGCGTGAGCCTTATAATCCTCGTTGCCTTCGGACTACTCTTGCTACATCCCGGCTCCCGGATACCAAAAGGCATAAAACAACAGGTTAGTTTTACCATCCTCTATCCAATTGACCGTGCAATAAGTTTAGATAATTGGAAATATCTGAGCAGCCAACACGGTTTATCGTTTATCGCCCACGATGATAACTTCTCGGTTACCTTTACCGAACAAGCGGTGCCGCTCGCCTTCCAAAACGACATGGCGGCGTATAACCGATTTATAGGCGGCTTGCGCCCGTCGGCTAATTTTAAGACAAGTCTCGGTACCGTCTCGTTGGTTACTTTTGTAACCGCTCACGACTTTCAGGTTGCCGGGCAAGCAGGCATATTAAATGCTGATGGGACATTATTGCTAGCCCATCCAGACCGAACTTTAAGCGATGATGAGTGGCGCAGCGTGTTTGACGCCCTAGGAAATGATTGACCGTGGCACATCAACACTTTAAAAAAATATGGCAGATGTACAGCCGAGCGGGCATACTCGCCTGCTGTGTGCTGGTTGTCGCCTCGTCCTGGCCCATGCTCGCAAACGCCCAAATCGGATCCTGCAGCATCAGCCTTTCGCCGCAAACGGTTGATACTGGCAGTGATACTTCGTTTACTTTTAGTTTGTACACCACCGACGGCAGCCCAATTGAGTGGATGCAGGTCACTCGCCCGGCTGGCGGATATGTGTCGTTAGAGTCTGCAAGTGCCTCGGGCTGGCAAACTGATGTCGGCAGCGACAGCGCCACCTTTTCGGGCGGCAATGTGCAAAGCGGCTATGGCATCGGGCTCAGTGTGGAAGCGCTGGCTTCCAACACGGCCGCCGGACCCCTAACCTGGCAGGTGCAGATTTCGGATAGCCCGGACGGCGCTAATCCAACCACCTGCGATGGCGATACCAGCTTTTCGATTGTGCAGTCACAAACACAAATAACAATTAGCAGCCTTAGCACCACCAACATTACATCGGCCAGCGCAACAATCAGCTGGACGACAGACGCGGCCGCAACCTCCGAAATAAATTACGGGCTTGATAGCAGCTATGGCAGCAGCACTTCTACGGATAATAATCTTGTGACCAGGCATTCCATCGCCTTGAGCGGGTTGCAAGCTGATACAGGCTACCATTTTCAGGTAGTCAGCACCACACCTGATGGCGGCAGCGCCACGTCAACTGACAATACCTTCCTCACGGCTTCCCCGCCAGCGGTTGTGGTAACACCGCCAACCAATCCCACGCCCTCCCAACAAAATACGGGCGGGTCGCTTAGTAACTTTGGGGTAGCTATAAAATCGGTGGCGACCTCCCACGTGCCGCCCATCGTCTCGATAACAACTCATTTACAAACGCCTTTCAAACAAGCGCCGACCATCAATGGCACGGCGGCCGATGTCGAGGCGGTAGCAATTATTGAATACTCGACCGATGGCGGCAATAATTGGCTGCCGGTTGATAAAGCCCCAAACATTGGCGGTAAAAGTACGCCCTTTAGTTTTACGCCGATAGGTCTGGAAGACGGCAGTTACGTTATTGTAGTGCGGGCGATTGACACCTCGGGCAACATGGCCACCACACTGCCGGCGACGCTGGTAATTGACCGCCTTGACCCCTTAATTGGCGGCAATTTACTGTCGCTTGGTCCGCAGATTTTAGCGCCCGACCAACGCGGGATTATCGCTTCGCTGGCCGGTGTGGACCAAAAAATCACTCTCAGCACGGTCGGCGGCCCAACCACTGTTGTTTTGACCGCGCAGCTTACCGCTGGGCACGGGCACACCCAGACTTTTGCCCTCACCCGATCAGCCGGTACGGGCTTGTGGTCGGGCATTATCAGTTTCGCCAGCCCTGGCTTGTATAATCTGGTATCTAACGCCATTGATGGTGCTGGCAACAAAACAAGCCAGGTGCTCACCACCGTAGATGTAGCCAGCCCAGCCCATACCTACAGCCAAAGTACTCACCGGCCAGTAGTTAGCACCATCACTTTGTATTACCAAGAACCCGATTCGCATAGCTGGGTGGTGTGGGACGGCGCTGACTACGGGCAAGCAAATCCGCAAAAAACCGACAGCCGCGGCGAGTTTAAACTATTTCTTCCGCCAGGAACGTATTACATGCAAGCAGAGGCGGCTGGCTACAACACACTCGTCAGCAGTATTTTTACAACCAACCAAACCGTGCCGCTGGCTGCCGCCCTTGGTTTGAAGCCGCTTGGCGGCTTGTCAATCGGCTCGTTTCATCTATCGCTGCCAGATTTTTCTGTACAAAAAATAAATCTCCTTCACCAGACCCCGTCTGGCCAAGAATATCAGCATAGTTTAATTGGCAAACCGGCGCCCGACTTTAACTTGGGCGCCACCGATGGCACGACTGTCCATGCCGCCGATTTGCTGGGCCGGCCGACGCTGATCACGCTTGGTGCAACCTGGTCTTCGTCAATGTCCGAGCAACTTGCTGCGCTCAATAATTTGCAAGTTAATAAAGACCTTAATATCTTGCCTGTCGCCTTGCAGCAAAGTGCGGGGGCAGTGCGGGCATACACTAGTATCGCCGGCCTTGATTTACGGTGGCTGGTTGACCCCGACAGCACGCTGAGCCAAAGCTACGGATCGCCGAGCCTGCCAACGCATTATTTTATCGACCGCAAAGGGATAGTCAGGCATATTTATATAGGCGTTCTCGGCCAAAAACAGATTGAGGACATCCTCAGTAGCTTGTAACCAAAATGAAAAAGCTTATGGTTTACCGTATAATGGAATCTAAAGGTTGCACCGGCAGCCAGTTGGGATAAGCCATATGCTACCACTACAGTTTTTTGGTCAGAACATCCATTTTGCTATTAGTTTGTTCACTGCTTTAGTGTTTTTTGCGGCGTTTTGGTTGTATTTTGACGCTTGGACCGCGAAACGTGAATTAAAAGAACTCGTTAAATGGGCAGGATTTTTGCTGGTCGCGCTCGCCTATGTCGTTCATGCTACGGTGATTGAACAATCCGTGCTCGGCCAATCGTTGCTTGGTGATATTTCTGAAAACATCGCAATGATCCTGCGTATCATCGGTTTCGTTGGTATTATTGTGGGCCAACTGATAGATCCGTTGCAAGAAAAGCCAAAGCTGACCGGCCTCAGTGCTGACCAATTTAACACCGGAGAGCTCAGCCAAAAAAACTTGCCCGCCTTTGGCTTTGCTAGCTTAGGCTTCGCATCATATTGGCTGCCGCCAATCGGTGCACTTGCCATCAGCGCCCTTTACTGGCGGCGAGCTACCACAGGCTTGGAACGCCATCTAAAACCAGTGGCTGTAGCGTTTGGGCTATTGTTTATTTCCGAAGGGCTGTCGCTCGCAAGCCTGTGGCGAACCACCGATAATCCAATTATTTCTAGCTTAGTAGCGGCGTTTGGCCCGTTCTGGATTACCGAACATGTGTTCTTGCTAGCTGGCGCTTTGGTGCTGGGCAGCTGGGTTTGGCGGTATTTAACCAGGCGTTTTCTCTCCCAGTTATTCATGATTTTTACCGCCGTAACGCTAGCCATATTTTTGCTGACCACCGTCAGTTTTACCTTTTTACTTGTTAACAACGTACAGGATGCCTCGCTCAATAATTTAGGGACCGCTGCGAGTGTTCTCAATTACGCACTGGGCAGCAAAGAGTCAGAGACCTTAGCCAATACCGAAGCGGTTGCCGAGAGCCCAGATATTATCAGCGCCGTAATGTCAAAAAATCATAAAGCGCTTGTTAATCTGACGGACACTTTTTTACACGATAAAAAACAGTCGTCACTTGTGATTACGAGCGACACCGGGCAGGTGCTGTTACGAGCCGAGAATCCCGACCGCTTCGGCGATTCACTGTCGTCTGACACCTTAATTCGCCGGGCGCTCATTGGCCAATCAAATTCTAGCGTCAGTACCCAAGACGGAGTGTTAGCGCCGCTTATATATATTAAATCTGCAACACCAATTCGCGATACGACCACACACCAGATTGTCGGTTCCGCAGTAGTTGGCCTGGTAATCGACAATGCTTTTGTTGACGGCATCAAACACGCCACCGGTCTGGACAGTGCCGTATATGCTGGCGCCACACGCTCGGCAACCACGTTTGTCGCCCCTGATGGGCTATCGCGTTTAATTGGCGTTACCGAATCTAGCGATGCGGTACACGACCAGGTGCTCAAAAGGGGCCAGACCTTTAAGGGCTCGCTGAGCATCCAGAACCGTCAGTACCTTGCCGTGTACGCACCGCTTAAAGACATCGACAATACCGTTGTGGGTATGCTATTTATCGGCCAGCCACAGGCGACGATTCTGCAGGCTGCCGGCAAGTCTATCGAGCTTACATTTTTAGTCACCGCGTTATTGCTGGTGATCGCGATTATCCCCGCTTACCTTATTTCCAGATACCTCGCCCGGCAATTAGACTGATGTGCCTCACTATGCGCAGCTATTACTTTAATGCTAAACTTTAACGTAGTGTAACCATAAGCGATTTATAAAATTCTATGGACGATAATACTGGTACGCCACCAAACCAGCCGCCCAGGCGGCCAGGTGAGCCGACTGCTTCGTTATTAGGCACCTCTCCACAAGACCAACCGCCGGTCACGCCGGCCCAAAACCCTGTACAGGCTGCACCTAAAAAGAACCGGCTTATAATAATTTTGGTTTCGTTAGTGCTGATCGGGTTGGCGGGCAGTGGTGTCTACTATTGGTACACCGGCACCCATAAGCCTGCAGCATCAGCAGCAGTGCCCGAAAAAAATATACTCAAAGTTGGCACGATTATTGATGAAAACGGCCTGGCTGCCGATCAGAAAGAGTTCACGCCGTTTATTAATTATCTGGCCACACAGCTGCGCAGCCAGGGCATCTTGCAGGCTCGCTTCGTGCCCGAAACTTCGGTCGCAACCATGGCAGAGCTAATGCGGGAAAACAAAGTTGACCTTTATATTGACAGCATTTTCCCTGTTTTTGTAGCCGACCATTTGTCGAATGCACAAATTATTGCCAACCGTTGGAAAGACGGTGTAGAAAAATATCGCACGGCTATTTTCGTAAAGTCAAGCAGTTCCATCAAGACCGCCAACGACCTAAAGGGGAAAATAATCGCTTTCGACTCGCCAACGAGCACTACTGGTTATTTTCTGCCAAAAGCCGAGCTTATCAAACTTGGTTATACCCTAACCGAAAGGGCCAAGCCGACCGATCCGGTTGCCCCAAACGAGATTGGCTACACTTTTGTGCATGCATCGGTGTATGACGATGTTCAAAACAGCATTACTCAGGTGGGCGCCGAAAGCGAACAAGAGATGCGGGACCACTTTGGCCCAAGTTTTGACCAACAGTATCGGATTATCGCCACCACGCCGTATGTTCTACGCTTCATAGTCACCGGGCGTGCTGGCCTGAGCCCCAGCCTGCGTGCCGCCATTAAAACAACACTCCTTGCTATGGATCAATCAAATGCAGGCAAGGCCATACTCAAAAGTTTTAGCAATACGGCTAAATTTACCGACGTCGGCACCGATAGCGACGCTGCTTACGGCGAATTGCAAAATCTAACCAGCCTGATTGAAAACGAGATCGTAACAGGCGGAGTCGGCGCTACGCCGGCCAGCCAATAACAAGCGGTAACTAACGGCCAAAAGCCAAAGGATTAATGGTGAGACATCCGATATTAGAAAAAGCCAGTCAGTTATCCCTGCGCACTAAACTATTGATTGGCACGTTGGTGATTATCGGCATGCTCGTCGCTTTTGGTCTCTATTTGTTTAGCCACCTTAACACGGTCCATGATTCGTTTCTGCAGCTCAATACGCGCTACGCCCGCCAAAAAAGCGTGTTAACTCTAGAGCTCGAAAACCGGCAACTCAGCAGCGATATCAGAACCTACGTTATCAACCATGATGTCAATCTAGAAACCAAGTACAACCTGACTTCATCGGCACTTAACAGCACGCTGCAACAGCTCAAAAGCACCAGTGAAAACGCACAAGAAAAAAAGGTTCTTATTGATTACGAAAACGTCGCCAGCAAACTGCAGGGCACAGAGCTGCTCATCCTGTCAAAAGTCCGCGAAAACGACGCGACGCAAGCTCGCAACCTGTTAGACCTTGACTACGAAGCACGGCAATCCCAAGCGGCACAGTATCTGACAGACTTAATCAACGATGAGAGCACGGATGTTTCCAATATGATTAGCACAAACAGCAGGCTTGTTAATAACACTGAGCTCGGCCTATTCTTGGCGCTTGTCTTGCTCATCGGTGTCGTTGGAGTATCTGTACAATTGTTTACCAGAAATCTCGTCCGATCAGTATCTGACTTAAACAAGGTTGCAGTCCAGTTTACGCTTGGCAATCTGACTGCGCGCGTCATCACCAAGCGGAAGGACGAGCTTGGCCATTTGGCTCAAGAATTTAACACCATGGCGGTTCAGATCAAGAAGTACTATAGCCAGTTAGAGCAAGAGAGAACACGGCTCCTAGCTTCCATTAATAACCTGAGCATTGGCTTTTTGATGACCTTTATAGATACAAAAACACTTTCGTATAATCCAGCCCTTGCCAAAATTTTAGATGTGTCAGATGAGAGCCCCATGTCTTTAGAGCTGCTGCACGAAAAAATTAAAGGTTATGATTTAAATGCCGCTATTGCGAATTGCCAAAAGACCAACACGCCGTTTGTTAATCAAGAAGCGTCTTACAATAACCGGATTCTTAATATTTCTGGGGCGCCAATAACACTTAGCAACCATCAGATGTTGGGAACCGTCGTGTTGGTTGAAGACGTTACCGAGGCAAAAATCCAGGAACGCTCTAAAGATGAGTTTTTCTCGATCGCTTCGCACGAGCTGCGAACCCCCTTGACTTCTATTAAAGGCAATACATCTATGATTTTGCAATACTATCCAGATGTTATGAAAGACCCGCAGCTTAAAGAAATGATAGACGACGTGCACGATTCAAGCGTGCGGTTAATCGAAATTGTCAACGACTTTCTTGATCTATCGCGTCTCGAACAAAGCAAGGTGACGTTTATCTATGAACCGGTCAGCACCGAGGAGATTGCCGAAAACGTTGCCTACGAAATGAAAACGGTCCTGGACGAAAAACACATTAGAATTAACCTCGATAAGATGACATTGGATGCAACCCCCAAGGTTTGGGCGGACAAAAATCGATTAAAACAAGTTTTTTATAACCTGATTGGTAATGCGGCCAAGTTCACCGAAAAAGGCTCTATCACCGTCAGTGCCGAAACAGTGGGCAATTATGTAAAGGTCTTAATAACCGATAGCGGACGCGGCATGTCGCCAGAAGCTCAGCAACTCCTATTCCATAAGTTCCAGCAGGCTGGCGGCAGTTTGTTAACGCGGGATACAGCCAAAGGCACCGGACTTGGCCTGTACATCTCCAAGATGATTGTCGAAAATATGGGTGGCAGTATTAAGCTTGAGCGGTCTGAAGTTGGCAAAGGCAGTACCTTTAGTTTTACGGTATCTATCGATACGCCAGAGCGTCGCGCACAAACCAAGCAGTTCGAAAATCAGATAGACACAACAACTGGCCTCAGCACAAAAACATAGTTCCATTGGCAAAAGGCTTTCGTTTAATTATAATCTGTAGGTAGTATGGCGAAAATACTTATTATCGAAGACGACCCGCTGATGTCACGAATGTATCAAAAGATTTTCACCTTCGAGAAGCACGAGGTGGAAGTCGCCGGCAACGGCGTCGAGGGGCTTGCCAAAGTAACTGCTTTCCAACCGACTATTGTTTTGGTCGACGTGATGATGCCCGAGATGAACGGGCTGCAGGTGCTCGAAAAACTTAAATCCGACCAAGCCACCAAAGCTATCCCTGTTGTTATGTTAACCAACCTGGCCGGGCAGCAAGACGCCGAAACCGCCCTTGCCAAAGGCGCTGTAAAATACATCGTTAAAAGCGAACACGAACCCAAAGAGGTCGCCGATATGGTTGAAGAAATTATCGCCGGCTACACGCGCAACGCTATCCCGTCTGCGGCTGCGTAAGCTATACTCTAAAACTTGATTTTCAAACCCCTGAGCCTCGTCAATCCAAAAAACATCCCTGCTCAGACATCCGCTGACGCGGAACTCGCGATGATATTTTTTGGATTGCCACTCAGGGGTTTGAAAATCAAGTTTTAGTATTCTAATCGCTGTATTTGCAAAATCAAAAGTGGCTCACCGCAAAATAAAGTAAATGGCTATCACCGCAATTATCACAATCGCCGGGATAAGCGCCATGAGTTCTTCAATAGAATGGACAATAAGCATTTTAGCCAGCGGGTTGCGGCCGATGGAAATAAGCCCGCCGCGGACAGTGCCATACACCAGGGTAAACGTGGCGACAATGGCGATGAGCGCCACAACCGCGCTGAGAATGGCCTGGGTTTCGCTTGCCTGGTGGCCGCTGACTTTGGCCGCTAATGTCTCTAAAAAGTTAACCAAGGCCGGCTGGTTTTGGCTGGCACTAAAATTGCCAGCAGCAATGCTCAGCGTCACATGCCCCAGGTAAACTGTTTTGCCGCCTACTACAATGGCCGCGGCGTCACTGGACGAACTATTGAGCTCGCTTTCGGCAATGCCAACAGGCCGCACGCCAGTGCCCGCCTTCATCCCAACACCGTCAACTGACGATGGCGATATCTGGTCACCCACGTGGATGTCACCGTTCAAGGTGCTGGCCGATACGTCCACAACGCCGCTGAGCGCAACCTGCGTGTTATTGTTTGTGTTGGCTGACAGCAGCGACTGGTTGTTTGAAACAACGACGCCAACCAGCCGGGCCGCGTTGTCTAGATTGGCAAGCTCAACCATGTTTGGACTTCCGCTAACCGTGCTGACCAAACTGTTGGGCGGAATGTACGTCGCTGAAGAGTACGACACCGACACATTTGCCGAAGCAAAAGCGGCGTTAGCAACGCTCAGCAGGAGAGCCAAAAAGCTAAACCCTAATATTACCGGGTGGTGCAGCCGCAGGTTGAAGCGTTTCATATTTAAACAGTAGCATATTGGGCAAAAGATTGGGATTCTTTGCTAACTAGGAAATGCCAGCGGCGGGATTCGAACCCGCGTCACAAGGATTAAAAGTCCTCTGCTCTCCAATGCGCTACGCCGGCGTGGTAAGTGCCGACGGCGAGATTCGAACTCGCGACACGGGGATTAAGAATCCCCTGTTCTAACCACTGAATTACGTCGGCATATTTGTATCCTACTGCTTGTTTGCCTTGATGTAAATTTTTTAGTAAAATAGATTAAAATAAAACTTTTTGTGTAAAATAATACTTTTATGATTAAAATATCCCAAACAGTTACCACAATCCTAGGCCACGACGATGTAGCCTCAGCGGCCCTGCGTAAAGGCTGGCTTAACTTATCGGCCTACGCCCGCGACATACGGCCGCAGGTTCAAGAGGCTTTATTGAAAGATGTCCGGGAAGGCTCGATTGTAACAGCACTATCGCGGTTGGTGCCCAGCGGGGATGAGGCCCTCGGAACATTGAGCCCCGACAAAATCCAAAGCTTGGCTGTCCACACCAATCTGGATGGCATCACCTACGAACGCAGCGACGCCGTTTCGGCCAGCATCCAGGAGGTGTACCACAAGATGAAAATAGATAACAAAACCTTTTTAACCGTAACCCAAGGCATTAACGAAATAACCATCATCGCCGAGGCACGGGTCGCTCGGCTGTTCCGCGACGTGTTACCCCACGCCCAAAAAATTTACGACAAAAGCAATTTGGTCGGCATTACGGCCAAGTTTGCGCCTGGCTATTTGGAGATCCCCAACCTGATTTTTATACTGACGCGGCGGCTTGCTTATCGGGACATCAACATTATCGAGATCGTTTCGACCGCCACCGAACTCACCTTCTTTGTTGAGAAAAAAGATATGCCGCTGTCGCTTGAGCAGCTGCAAAAAGACATATAGCCTCCCGGCGCCGCGTGGCATAATGGGTGGGTGAGTAAAAAACGCATCAAGCTTATTGTTTTTTTAGCCATCATTCTGCTGGTGGCGATTATCTTTATTTTTGTGATTCTCCCCCGGCTGACCGGCCCGTCGCAAGGTTCGGTGCTGAATCCTTCCGTGGTTGAGGATGCCAAATCCAAGCAGCTGGCTTTTGATTTTACGCCCAAAACGATTACTGGTGTATACGTGTCATTTACCGTGCCGAGCTCGATGCAGGTTACGCCCAACAGTAAAATGATCGGGCCAGTTATCGAGACGCATAATTTTGCCTACCGCGATGTCGAGACTTGGAACCTGGCTATCACCGTGCTCTCTGTACCGTCGGGTAATCTAAAGGATGATAGTTCGTACTCTTATCGCAAGCAACACCCGGATGTGTATCAAGAGTCACATACAATTATTGCTAACCAGCCAGTGACCATTATGGCGGATAAAACTTCGGGCGGCTTTAAGCAAGTGGCGTTCCTGGTGCACGGCGGACGTGTTGCCGATATTTCGCTGTACGGCGACGATGCCAGTGGGGTTGATAAGCTGAAAACCACCCTGATGATGGTGATTACTTCGTGGCAGTGGTTGCTGGGGTAGGTTTTACGAGGTCACGCGAGACATGTAACTCTGACTTAATTGCGTTATCATAAGTAGTATGCGTGGAAAGCTTTTGGACTTGTTTGGGGTGGGGCTGCTGTTTTTTGCTTCGTTTTCGTCGAGCCCAAGTTACCAGCT
>DATLVY010000113.1:0-2987 GCA_035576845.1 Candidatus Acidiferrum sp.
AACCGTTGGGTAAGCGCGACTGAACGATGATGGGCCACCGCTGAAGCTGCCTCCGCCAGACGGGTTGACCGTAAAGGTGCCGCCGTTACTGGGCACAATTTGGAATTCGTACGACGAGAAGTGGTCATCCAGCGCGCTGTAGTTGCCAGAAATGATGGTGCCGCTGTTGAAGTCGGCGCAGTTGCCGCCGCCGGAGGTGATGTCGATAGAAACGGTTGGCGCAACGTTGTCAAGCAGCACCGTCACCGAGGCGCTTGTCCACACCGGGAACACCGTGCCGACCACGCGCGATTGGATGCGCACCAGCCACATGCCGTCCATGCTGGCGTTGGTTTCCCAACGCGCCAGGATGTTGCCTTCGACAAATATCTGTGCATCGGTAGGGCCACCGGTCAAATCTTCTTGGTACTGGTACCAGCCGCTTGGCGCCGCTTCGGTAATCACCGGCAGGTTGGTCCAAAGGCCGCCCAGCAGCTGGGTGCGGTGCAGGGTGAAGCTGTTGCTAACCACTTGCCAGCTGCCGCCGCCATCGTTGCTGACTTGCACTTGGTATTCGAGCGGGGTCGCGCCGTTGCTGATATCGGTGGGGTTGGCCACGTGGCCGGTAATCACGACTTCGGCGGCAAACGGGCTATCCAAAGCGCTAAAGCCAGCGGTGACAGCTGCGCCGTTAGCCAAGCCAGTGACGTTGCTGATATCGCTGGTCGACATACCGCCCACGGTTTCGATGAAGGCCGGATGCGTGCCCGGAATCACCACTTGCCCCGGGGTAATCAGCACCAGGGTTTCTTCGCGGTTACCCCAAGTTGGCACCCAGTTCGGGTTAGACGCAGGCGGCGCCGTTTCCCACGACATGATGGCGCGCACTTTGGCTAGCTTGGCGCCTTCGTCGCATGGTTGGCGATGTGCGGTTAAATCAACCGGCAGAGACACGGCATAGTCGAGGCCGTCTTTTGGAATCGAGGCGATATCATGCGTCTTGACCGAGGTCGTGCCCACGTACTCCCAACCCATGCCAAAGTCCATCCAAAAAGCTACATATTCGCGGCTGCCGGCGGTGCACAGACCACCCAAAAAGCCGTAGGGGAGCTTAACTTTGATCGTCGCCTCGAGGTTGTCGTTGTTGGTGTTGAGGCCGACGCACTCCATTTTCTCGTAGCTGGTGTTGCCATCGGTTTTATCAATGGCGGCCACGGCTGCGGCGATGTCGATGCCCAGCTCGCTAAACAAGTTGTCTTTGCCAATGGTCACGGCGTCGAACATTTGCGCGGCTTGCTTGCCGGCAAAACCTTTGACGGTCGGGTAGAGATAGCGGTGCGCATCGATCTTTTGGCCTTTGTACAGCTCGTGCAGCTGCTTGACGCTCAGTGTTTGGTCGTGCATTTTGCCCATGCCTTCACTAATATCATGCTTCAGCTCGGTCAAATCCATGGCCTGGATTTCGGCCATCGTCGCCGTTTTGGCCACCATATTATTCTCTTTCAGCAAAGCCACCAGCGCCTCGCTTTGCAGCGCAACCACCGGGTTCTTCAAAATGAACTGGAAGACATCAATTTGCACATGCCCGTCAAGCGTGTTGCCCCACACCGGAATCCAGTTTGGCATGTTGGCCGGCGGCACCACATCCCACGACAAAATCGCCCGCACCATCGGTAAGTTCTCGTGCGAGCAAAACAGTTTTTTAGGCGAAATCGCCAGCTGCACCGCGTATTCCAGCGGTTTGAGGCCGGGGATATCCTGCGCCATAAAGCTGGTCACGCCTTGGTCTTGCCAAGTTGCGCCGTTGTCGTACGACAAATAAAATCGGACGTACTCTGGTGTGCCGTCCGAGCAAATGCCGCCGTTGTAGCCGCCCGATTGCTTGATGTGTACCACGGCTTCAAGCGTGTTAAATTCCGGGTACAAACCGACGCACATCAGCTGCTCGTACGTAGTATTGCCCGAAAACTTTTTGACCGGCTTAAATGCCGAGCCAATAATATTGCCAAAATAATTAGGATTCGCAACCAGCAGCGAGCGGAAATTCTTGCGTTCCGGCTCGAGCGCGCGGTTGCTTGGGGTTTCTTTTATTGCCATAGGTTCCTTCCGTAATTTATTAACGTTAGCGACATTTGAACTGTAGGCAACAAAGATTAAAAAATTATTAAATCATGCTTGTGCTTATCTCTTATACTCTCCCGATGCGAAAAAATATTGTAAAATATACGTATGACTACCCTAAGCGACCAAGAGTTCGAACGCATCATCGCAGCTTGCATCGACGAGCTGCCCGACAAATACGCCCGCAACCTGGCCAATGTCGTCATCACCTACGCCGACGACCCCAGCCCAGAACAGCGGGAAAAATTAAAGCTACGCTGTAACGAAACCCTGTTCGGCCTCTACGAAGGCATCCCCCTCACCAAACGCGGCGCCAACTACAACCTGGTCCTGCCCGACAAAATTACTATCTTCAAAAACCCAATACTACGCGCTGCCCACGATTTGCCGAGCTTACGAGTCCAAGTAAAACACACCCTCTGGCACGAAATCGGCCATTACTTCGGGCTGGGGCATGGGCGGATTCGGGAGTTGGAAGGAAGGCACGAATAAGGGTTAGACTAGGCATGCATCTACGCGCCAACTTACTACTAGCGTAGAATCGGGTAGCCGACACGTGGAAACTGACAGCTTAATACCCTAAAACAGAATTTAAGCTTCCAGTAATGAAAAGTAGGAATATCATTACAGAAATAACAGTTAAGATAATTATATATCGATTAATATGAGCTTTTTGCTGATAAGCTTTAACCAAATACACTCCAAAAGACAAGAGGTTGGCCGCTCCAAGTCCAGCAAACGCAAGCATTGGATATATGGCATAAAATGCAGAAAAATCATCGTGGCTACGAGTTACATAAAGGATTACCAATGCGATAAGAGCAAGCCCTAATTGCACATACAGAGATGGAGCCAGAAATTTTTCAAGCTTTTTCGTCCCATTCATA
>DATLVY010000114.1:0-4336 GCA_035576845.1 Candidatus Acidiferrum sp.
AAAATGACCTCAACACGCCAACAGCACTGGCCATCGCCAGTGAGGCTGCCCAAGCTATCCAGCAAAGGGGCGTGAGCCGGAAGCAACTTTCACTTTTTAATATGTTTCTAGAGCTGTTCGATCAATTTTTCGGCTTAAGACTATCTGATTCTGCAGATATTTCTGATCAGCAAAAAGCGCTCATTAAAAAGCGTGATGCTGCTCGGGCCGACAAAAACTTTGCCGCCTCCGACAAACTTCGAGACGAGCTCAGCAATCAAGGCATTGGCCTGCGTGACACCGCTAGTGGCGCAGTTTGGTTTAGACTATAGGTTACTTGGAGCGTTCTAAACGCTGGTGTTCGATATAATCCAGCAAGAGTACCCGCAGACAACCAGCCACCGGAATAGCTAAAATGCCGCCCGGGATGCCAAGCAGCACCACCCCGGTGATTACCGACACGAACACCGTGAGCGCACTAATTTCCACCGTCCGCGATTGCACCGCCGGCTGCACAATATTACCTTCGATCTGCATATAAATCAGGAAGAAAATGAGATAAATCAAAGCCGCGCCAAAGCTATTAAACGACAGCACCGTTAGCACAACAATGGCGCCGACCGTTGGACCCACCAGCGGGATAAGCTCAAAAATAAAGACGATAACCGTGAGCGGCAATACGACTGCAAACGGTAACGGAAAAAAAGTAGTTAAAACAAGCAGCACCAGCGCCGCCAGCATGGCAGCGATTGAGGCAACCAGCACCTGGCCGTTAACGTACCCCGTGACTACGTGGTACATCCTGGTGGCCAACTGCTGGTGTCGTTTGAGCAAAGCCCGATCGCTGTAGGTCTGCCATAGCAAATCCTGCCACTTTGGACCTTCGATTAAGAGCAAAAAGGTAATGACGAGTACCGCAATGCCGGTCACGACGCTTGTTAACAGTGTCGACACACCAGTAACGACGTTGCTGCCAATGCCTTGCGCAAACGAACCAACTTGCGCTTGCAGGCCACGCACAAACGAATCGACCTCTACCTGTAGACGATATTGCTTAATTAAAGTCGCCGCCACACTATCTTTTTGGCTTAATTGTCCAATAAATTGCGGCAGCGATTCGATAAACACATTGGTTTGATGAATAGCCGGCGGCACCACGGTGACAAAGAACAAGCCGAGCAGGGTTACAAACACAACGTACACCAGGGCTGTTGCGAGCACCCGGCTGCGCCCCGGCAAACGCTTGGCAAGCGCAAGCACCGGTTTATTGAAGGCAATCGCTAAAAAGAATGAGATGGCCAAAATAAGCAGAACCGGCAGCAGTTTCCAGAGTAAAAATATGGTTAGCACAAATGCGCTCACGGCCAGCAAAAAACGGATATACGTTTTAGTATCGATCTCGACTTTGATTATGGTGCCCATTGCCATTTAGTATGACTGCCGAGAGCAAGTTATGCAACATCCCAAGCTATAGAAGCAAGCTAAAGAAGCTCCAAAAATGCTGAAAGATCAAAAAGACAATCAGCGTATACCATGAGACCAAAATAATATCGTGGTAACGCAACATAAAACTGGTAACTTTTTTGAAGTGACCGAGAAACGGCAGGCTATCCTGCTGTATGTTGTAAAGCGTCGTATACCAAAACAGCGCAGCGGTCACCAGCCACACAGCCATACAATAGAGACAAAGAGCGCTAATAACGTAAATACTTTGGCTAATCAGCCAGTGAATAAAAATAATTGCCGCCAGTAAACCAAGGTTCAGCAGCCGCCAAAACCAACGGCGTAGCGAGCAACCTGCCAAGAGCACTAATCCGCCCATCAGGATCATCGAAAAACCAGCAACCCCAAACAGGCTGTTCGGAATACCAAAAAATGTCTCAGACTGCGGCGAGCTAGCCACCGAAACGCAACTAAACAGGGGGTTGATGTCGCAAATCGGACGAAAGGTAGGGTTTTTGAGAAGCTCGATTTTATCGAGCGTCAATATCATCGAAGCCACAAGCCCAATAACACCGCATACTACAAAAATATAGGGTAGAAATTTAGCGAGATGTGGGCGTGGTGTATCCATATGATTACTGCTCGCTTTTTAGTATAGGCGGCTTGGCAGTCCGATTCAAGCTTGACAATCTACTCATTAACCAGCTTTTTGAACGTTTGGTAGGCGGGTTTTTGCGAGCCATCGGCCCGCAGCAGGCCGAAAAAATTTTCGACCGTAGCCGTGCTGGTGCCTGCATCTTTGTAGGTGTACCAAAAGAGCGGCCCGAGGTTTGGCGCCTGCTGAACCTGCTGGTAAACATCATTGACCATGCTCGCTTGCAGCGCTTCGCTGACGTGGTCGGGTGAGGCATTCAGATTATAATTAGTGGTCGTGGCGAGGCTACCCGGCCCGTTGGTAGGTGCGCCGAACTCGGTCGGCCAGATCGCTTTGGCCTGGTCACCGTTATTATTCATTATCGAGCGCATACTCGTGCTCAGCGTGTACATTTTTGACCAGCCATTCCAGGTTTGGGTGTAACTTGGCAAAACTGGAAAGGAGTAGGGGTGATAGCCGACAGCGTCAAACGACCCTCGCGCTCCGGCAGCATACAGTTGCCGTAAAAAAGTCAGCTGGTCGATGCTGTGTGGATCGCCATCAAGCGAGCCGAGACTTCCGCTCAGCACGGTGGCCATCGGGTCAGCGGATTTTATGCCCGCGTAGGCAGCCTTGAGCAGTGTTGCATATGCGCTAGCATTCGGCGCCGGACGCCAGACACCCGCCAGGTTGGGCTCATTCCAAATCTCCCAATCCCGCAGGTTGGCTGGGTAGAAATGCGCAGCGGCGGCATGGGCAAAAGCAGCAAACTGGGCCGGATTTGCCGGCGGGCAGGCGTGGACATCACCGCACCCAGATGCCTGCGCCCAGCCAGGGGTATCCAACAAGATTGCTAGTACTTTAAGATGCGCTGCCGTCGCAGCAGTCACGACGCGATCAAAACCGCTCCAATCGTAATGCGCTGCATCGACAGGCTGTATATCGCTCCACGATAAATCAACCCGAATCCAGCCGGCGCCAAAGCTGGCAATATCGGCTAGCTCGGCCTGGAGCGCCGTTTGGCTGAGCCCGGGCAATGTATCGCCAAGGGACATACCGAACTTGTTCGGATTAACCGGCAGCACCGCGATCGCGTTAGCCGCCTCGGCCGCCAATGGTTGTAAAGTCGCCGCGCGCGTCGCTGCGGGTGGCTTTGGGGTGGTTGCAGATTTTGGAGGTTGATATAAAACAAAAGCCACACAGAATGCAGCAATCGCAACCACAAGTATGACGGCCATAATAGTTGGTCGTGGCCAGTGCTTTAGCACAGCCTCCGCAGCTGTTTTAGCACGATAATAGAACTTGGCAAGCATAGTACTCATGCTATTATACAGTCTCGTGACATTTGCGCAAAAATAAGCTATAATAAATGTTTAATTACTTATGAGCAGATTAGCGGCATTATTACTGCGCCATTTTCGGGCGCTTAAGCGGGATAGCTTATTGCTTAATTCCTTCTTTTTGTTTTTATCGACTGCCACAATGGCCGGTTTTGGGTTTATATTTTGGTTACTGGTAGCACATTTTTATCCGCCAAGTTTGGTTGGGGTGGCCTCTACTCTCATTTCGGCCATGAATTTTATTGCTTATTTGGCGCTGCTTGGGTTTGATACGACCTTTATCAAATTTTTGCCCGGCAGCCAGCGACGCAGCGAGCAGATCGATACTGGTTTGCTGTTGGTTGGCGGCGCTGCGTTGCTGGCTGCCACCGGCTACGCATTCATCGCGCCACGGCTTGCGCCCGGGCTGCATGTGCTCAGCGACCACTGGTATTTTATGGTTGGCTACGTCTTTTTAGTCACGGGGGCTGCGGTCAACTTGGTAACCGACAGTATTTTTATTGCCTATCGGTCTGCCAAGTATAATTTTTTTATCGACGGGCTAACGGCCAGCTCTCTGCAGGTGGTTCTCCCGATGGCGCTGGTCGGGCTTGGTGCCTATGGCGTTTTTGCCGCATCTGGCGCCGCGGCATTTATTGCGATGCTGGTGAGTATCGTGGTGCTCATGCGGCGTTTTGGTTACCAGCCGCGTTTGGCGATTAACCGCACGATTCTGCGCGAAGTCGCCCGTTATTCGTTCATCAACTATATCGCTAACTTGCTCAATGTGGTACCAACACTCGTATTGCCGCTGATCATTATTAACAAGCTCGGCACGGCCGCCGCAGGCTACTATTATCTGGCGTTCATGATGGCCACTCTTTTATACACCATCGCCCATACTCTGTCGCAGGCTATGCTGGCTGAGGGATCGTACGACGAAGCGGCACTCAAGCCGCTG
>DATLVY010000115.1:0-3953 GCA_035576845.1 Candidatus Acidiferrum sp.
CCAGTTTTTGGCCGGTGTAGTCGGTAATCGGGTTGATTTCAGCAAAAATCTCACTCAGCCCGGACTGTACAAATTCCTGGAACGAGGTGAGCTGATGCTCAATTAAGTTTGGTAATGCCAGCGGCTTATCTTCGGTGGTGAAGAATACGCGCGCGGCTGGTTGACGTGACGAGGGGGTGCCCATGTATCGTTTATCTCCTTGCCTTGCTGTCTGTGTTTTTGGCCTCACAACACCAAAAAACACGTCGTTAAATTTAGTTTGGCGTGAAGTCTAACCTTAAGGGTTCTTCGCCTGGCACGGCCATGCCACTAGCCAATGCAGGCACGCTGAACCTACTTACACTGCTTCTTAAGTTTACATTGTGAAGTATCTTGACACGTAAGTCAATAACTTTTTTAGGCAATCATCCCTTCGCACCATTCCGCACGTTGCACGGCGCGAAGGGATAATTGCCTGTTTTTTACTAGCCAGGTTGCCGATCAGCTGCTATGCTTATAAAGCGTAACAGCCCTCGAGGGCTTGTTTATTGTACAGAAAGCGAGCATAAATATGGCACCACAAGATCAGTACCATCAGGAAGGCATGTCCGGCTTCATCGAGGAAGCTCCTCTCGACCCAGGGGCCAGCGAAGGACCACAGACGTTCTTTGCCGGGCGCGCCTCGGAGCTATTGCCCGGATTCACCTCTGTAGTTACAGTTTGTTACGATCTGAGGCGTTTTCTTGTTCTTGGCCAAGCCGGACTAGCCTGGCAGTTTGTCAGAGGGCTGGAGTCAGAACTGGGATTCAGTCTCTTCATTGTTGAGCAAGGACCCAGAACTCTCGACGAAAGCTGGTCGAGGCATGCTTACGTAAACCTGATTCAGCCAGCCGAAAATCAAGACTGGACGTGGAAGATTCTCGCCTTCGGCCACAGCGATCCGGTGGACGAACAAGCTGGCGACCAGCCGTCCTGGCTGCTACAATTTGGCACTCGAACTCCGCCTTATGGGAAGCCGCATTTTTTCAAACCAGACACAGATGAGTTAAAGAGACTTTTCATTCCCAAACTCATTCAGGTTGAGAACTTTCTGGCAAAACCAGAGTTTGGCATCTTGCCAAGCTAGTTTTCTAGATCGGCCTCCGCATTAAACTGCGGGGGTCGAATAATTTTAGGCGTGACTTATAACCTCATCAATTAGGCCGTATGCTTTGGCATCATCAGCCTGCATCCAAAAATCGCGGTCGGCATCTTGCTCGATTTTGCTGACTTTTTGGCCAGTGTTTTTGGCTAGCAGCTCGTTAAGCTGTTTTTTAAGGCGAATAGATTCTTCAAGATCAATCAGCATATCACTTACCTTGCCCCGGGTGCCGGCAGATGGCTGGTGAATCATAATTTTACCGTGCGGCAGCGCAAACCGCTTGCCTTTGGCGCCGGAGCTCAATAAAAATGCCCCCATGCTGGCCGCCAAGCCAACACACATCGTCTGTACATCTGGCTTAATATAGTTCATGGTGTCGTAAATCGCCAGGCCATCATAAATGGTGCCGCCGGGGCTGTTAATGTACAGTTGGATATCTTTTTTTGGATCTTCGTAGGCTAGGTGGAGCAGCTGGGCGATAACTATGTTGGCACTGGTGCTGTTAACGGTGCCGTTTAAAAATACAATCCGCTCTTTAAGCAGCCGGGAATAAATATCGTAAGCACGTTCCCCGAGGCTGGTTTGCTCAACCACCGTCGGGACTAGATAGTTCATTGGTTGTTGTTTTGTCATGTTTTTAGTATAAACAACTAGCACTCGCCATGCAAGAGTGCTAGCGAGTTGGTGGTGCTATTTGGCTTTGTGGAGGTATAGTCGATACGTACGAGCCTGATCCACAAACCCCTGAGTGGGAATCCAAAAAATATCATCGCGAGTTCCGCCCATAGGGCGGATGTCTCAAGCAGGGATGTTTTTTGGATTGACGAGGCTCAGGGGTTTGTGAATCAAGTTTCGAGCATTGACCACAAAGCCAATATTTGTTTTAATACACCCATCTGACTAGTGTTTTGATAGAAAGGCAGATTGTATGGAGGACACAAGCAGAGAAACTTTGGTTAAAGAATATCTGGATCGACGTCAGCTTTTGCGGCAGGCGTTTGGGCAGAAGCGTCGGGTGATGAGGGGGCTCCTGGATGCCGCCGTTTGCTACGGCAATAGCATCCAGTTTCTTCAAGAGCAAACCGTAAATCATGAAACACCCCTAGCCGTTTGCCTCGAAGAGCTGCAGCACACGCGCAGTCAGGTTGAGGAATGGCGAGCGCTATACCATGAATGCCGAGATAAAATCTCTGCCCTGGTCCGGCGATGTGCTGGGCTATATTCGCTTATGGATGAAAGCGAAAGAGTGCATTGCATAGTCTTCACCACTCGGAGTCATTGCAAAGCAAAACGCGCATAAAAGCGTATAAACCAAGGCCACCCCTGATTAATTCGGGAGTGGCCTTTAGTTTGGGCGCAATTACTTATTCTTCGTTGGGAGTTTGTTCGATAGCCGAAAGCAGCGAGTCTTCCACATTTTTTCGAGGCTTAGGTTCGCGCGCAGGCTTGGCGGCCTGGGCATGTGTTGGTTCGATATCCAACTCGTAGCCAGTCAGGCTCGAGGCTAGCCGCACATTTTGGCCGCCGCGGCCAATGGCAATTGAAAGCTGACCTTCGTCAACCTGGATTCGTGCACGCTTAGCGACTTTGTTAATCTCGACTTTGGTCACTTCAGCTGGGCTGAGCGCGTTGACAATAAACGTTTCCGGATTGTCGCTGTAAACGACAATGTCAATACGCTCCTGGTCGCCAATTTCATTCATCACCGCCTGCACGCGGGTACCGTGGCCGCCGACAAAGGTGCCGACCGGGTCAACACCCTGCACGTTAGAGGCGACGGCGATTTTGGTGCGCTTGCCAGCCTCGCGGGCGATGGCTTTAATTTCGACCGCGCCATTTTCCATTTCCGGCACTTCCTGGCGGAAGAGATATTCAATGAATTTATCGTTGGCACGGCTCAAAATCAGCTGCGGGCCGCGGGCATCGCGCTCGACATCTTTTAAAAACACTTTAATGCGCGAACCGACCGAGTAATATTCGCCGGGGATTTGCTCGCTCATCGGGATAATGCCGACGGCTTTCCCAAGCTCCACGCGCACCACGCGCGGCTCGACGCGTTGCACGGTGCCAACAATCACCTTGCCGATTTTGTCTTCGTATTCAGTCATCACCACTTCGCGCTCGGCTTCGCGCAGCTTTTGCAGAATAACCTGCTTGGCCGTTTGGGCAGCAACACGCCCAAAGCTGGTCGGGCGGTCAATAATTTCAACGGTACCACCAATCTCGGCTTTTTTGTCGAGTTTTTTGGCATCGGCCAGGCTGATTTCGAACTGCGGGTGAGTAACTTCTTCGACCACTTCCTTGCTGGTGTACACCGTGACTTCGCCGGTGTGGGCATTCATTTCGGCCCGTACTTCTTGCTCACGATCACCAAAATCACGCCGGTACGCCGCAGCAATGGCCTGCTCGATAATATCGTTCACCATTTCCTCGGGTAGATTTTTTTCTTCGGCAATTTGTTTAATGGAAAGCGCAAGCTGTTTAAGGTTTAAATCCTGCATCATAAGTCCTTTCTTTTATAGGCTCTTGTTATTAAAAACTGCGGCCTTTCGGTCGCATCAATCTAGCTTTAGAATAATAAAACCCACCCTTAAAGTCAAGTACAATCACAAATAAAATTGGCACAGTAGGTTGCTACTGTGCCAATTCTGAAGACAGCAAATGTCTCACCACTCCTGAGATTCGGTTATATAGACGATAGCAAACCGGTAAGTCTCATCGCCAAAATTAACCTTATCACCCTCGCGGAGTGTCGAACACCAACTTTTACTGGAAAGTTGGCTATCGTTAATAAATGTACCATTGGCCGAGTCGAGATCTCGAAGCATCCATG
>DATLVY010000116.1:0-2989 GCA_035576845.1 Candidatus Acidiferrum sp.
CCATTCGGCTCGTTCCAAGGTTCGTATACGACGCGCGGGTTATTACCCAACGCGGCATACACCGTACGCATGAAGTTAAAGTCTTGCTTGTAGCCGCCAAACCATTTGTTGTTGGCGTTGTATAGCGAGTCCCAAAAACAAATGTTAACATACAAATTCTGTGCGGTTGCTTCTCTCACCCAATCGACAACATGCTGGATGTACTGGGCTTGGGTCAGGCCAGCTCCGCCTTGCATAGCGCTCACATCCAGCCTCAGTCGGATGGCGTTTGCCCCCCAGTTTTTCAGGGTCTGCAGAACCGTTGTGCGCTGGGCGTATTGTGCCTCGCCAAAACCCTCGTGCTGCTGATCGATATCAGCAGGCAGGCCCCATACCGTGGCGCCCATCAAATGCAGCGCGGGTTTGTTTGCAGCGGTTGGTACGATGACCGGCCGAGAGCCGACTTGGCTCAGCATCATTGGTGCCGGCAGAGCTAGGTTTGATGTCGGGGAGAGTCCGTTCGTTGGGATGAGGCTGCATCCGGCAAGCGTGGCCAGCAGCAAGAAGCAGAGCAAGGGCGCGGTTAACTTAGCGCGCAACTGTGCTACCATTTTGATTCCTCTTTCACTCGAGAGTGCTCGACGATCGTATTGCCACTTCGACAATATAGATATACTTTACAGCTAAATACGATAAAGTCAATGATGACACCGGACAGTTATCCCTTCGCTCCATGCAGCATCAGGCGGAGTGCAACCCGGGGCTCTGTAAGAGTCCGGCGTATAACGCGCAATGGCGCGAAGGGATAATTGCCTGGCACCGCTGTGGTGTTGACGGGAAAGCACGACATGATTAAATTAGAATAGTCTTGCTGACGTAGCAAGAAGTTTGTATGTTAACAAGTGATTAATCTGGCCCATTAAGATGGATTTTGATTGCGACACACCGTCGCAGTAGAGCGGAGAAATTTTATGCAGTGGCTAACAAAAGTCAAAGCGACCATGCCGGTATCCCAAGCTTACTGTCTGTTGCAACAACCAGATGGTGGATTGGTTGTGGGCAAACCAAATGGCAATGGCGAACTTCCTTTGCCGCGTTTTCTGCTGAATGGTTTGTGCGCGTGGCCCATGCCAAACGACAAAAGCTCGATGCACAGTCAGTACGCAGGGCTAACTCATCAGCATTTTGCGCAGCTGCTCGACGCGGCGCACCGGGCCTTTCCCGGATTAAATTGTATTCGGCTGCGAGTTGACGCCGGCTATTACAATCGTCTAAATCCTGACCAAAAGCGTTTATACGTACAGCGGCTTATAGGTGACTGTAAGCAGGCGGCGGATAGCGGCATGTACTGCTTAATCTGCTGTTGGGATTCGCTGGACGATGGTGCCAAATGGTTAGAAAGGTATCAAGATAGTTTTGGCATGTTTCGAGATATCCACGCGGCAGTTCTTGAGGATCCGATTCTTAGAACCCACGTGCTTTACGAGCCATTTAACGAGCCTAATAACGTTCGTGCGCCCCATTGGCTGGAGTGCATGAAACAAGTAGTCATCTTTTTTAGACAGACGCTTGGTTACCGTTATGCGCTTTTTATCAACACGTTTTTTTGGAGCCATGGACATGATGAAGAGGCTATGGTGGCGCTCGAAAATACTGATCGAGTGATGCTCGCCAATCTTGTTGGCAGGTCGTGGGCACTGCTTGACCACGGCATCTGCTTCTGCAACCATGTGTATGCCAATCACCTGAGCATTTTTCCTGGCTACCGCTGGAAGGATCAGTATTGGATTAACGCAAACGGTGGCCCGCAAAGCAAACGTGCCAAGTGCGTAACGGAGGTTGGGTTTTATAACTTTGTACCCGAACGCAAATCAATTAATGAGGCCTGGTCGGAGAAATCGATGGCGTTTTTTGCGCGGCGAGCGCTGAATGTGCCTTTTTATAGCGGCGTAATCCGTTTTAACGGCCTATGGGGCGACCCCAATGGTCTTTTTACGCTGGACGACTCTGGCGGCCAAGTATCGTTTGTCCCGACACAATGGTGTCTTATTGCTGCGGCGGCGGCACGGCCTTAAGGCGGTGTACGTAAAAAATAACTCGTCGCCTTAAAGTCGGCAGTCTACGCGGCTTTAATCTGCTAAAACTTAACGACTTGAGGTTGCGCCTCAAGTCGTTTTGATTTTCTTAAAAATATTGCTACTAAGTTCGGCCGACGTCCTGCGGTGTCCGCGCGTGGACGTTAGCTACGATTAGTGGTATAGTTAGTGCATCTTGCGAAGTACGCAAGAAGATTGCATTCTGAGAAACAGGAGAAGTTATGTTGCAGCAACCTACCCCTGGCCTAATGGAGACCACAGACGGCCACATTATCGTGGGTTTACCGACGGAAGGCATGGCAGGGCGTGAGCGTTTTATTATGCGCGGCCTTGGTATTTCACCCATGGAGGATCAGTCGAACCCTGATCCGGGCTATCAGTATAGTACCTCCCAAGCGGCCCGGCACTTTTCGAATCTGCTGGCGGCAGCCGAGTCGGCCTATCCGCAGGTGAATACGTTTCGGCTTGAACTAAGCGCCACGCAGTACGACCGGCTGAGCGATTCCGGTCGGCAACAATATATCGCAACGGCAGTTGGCTATTGCCAGGAAATCGTTGATCGAGGCCGCTATCCGTTGCTGTATTGTGGTGACTCGCAGGTGCATGGTAAGTTGCTGAGTTTCTATGAAAAAGCTTACCCGCTTTACGGGGCATTGCATAGAGCCCTTGCTGCGTTGCCCGAGGTGCAGGTTAGGGTGCTTTATGAACCTTTCGGCAAACCATATGGGATCTCTCCGGGGGAGTGGGTGAGGTCTATGACGGAGCTAATCAGCTTCTTCCGGGAGGTTTTACACTACACCAATGCTTTGTTTATTGACCTGCGTGATCGGGGCCGGGCTTTTGAAGAGCCGCAAGTTACCGACCTTGAAAAACACGACCAAGACGTGTTGGACAGTCTGGCGGTTTTTAAGGAC
>DATLVY010000117.1:0-9464 GCA_035576845.1 Candidatus Acidiferrum sp.
GTTGGGAATAGACGAAAGTCGGGTACAAGTCATTCAGCCCGGTATCGAAGTTTCCCAATTTGCGCATCGTCGTCATCGTCGGGTAGAGGTTCTGCATGCACTTGGCATACCGCTCGACGCCGCCACGATTTTGCTCACAATGCCGGCTAGCACAACAGCTTTGCCGCTCCTGCTAACGGTCGTGAATCTATACCTGCGGCGCGACCCAGAAGCGCACATGTTCATCTGCGAAGCCGAGACAGAACGCAGTAGCTTTGCGTTTGAAGCGCTTCTCCAAACGCACACACGGTGGCTGGCTGACCGGGCTCGAGTCCATGCCTTCGGGCCAACCTCTCTGTTCACCAAGCTTGATCTGTTTTGCGCGGTTGATGGTTGCCTGTTAACTGTGGCTGGCAGTTATGTAACGCCGCTGACATTTTTACAAGCTGTCGCCTCAGGGCTGAGCCCGGTGATTGCCGCCGGCCCGGCGCCGCTTTTGCTACCAGAGCGTGCCGTTGTTGCAAATGGCGAGCCATTTCCAATTGTCAAGGCTCTCGAGGCGGCCATCAATCGGCAGAGGCCGCTGACACCCGACGAAGAAGGGGTGATTACTATCGCTGAAGCCGTCAAGGGTTACTTGGCGCTTACGTCCAAAGTGTAAAACAATAGGAGGCTTCGCACGCTGCGAGGCCTCCGCTCTTTTTAGTGCCAGCGCACGCTAGACGAAGGAGCCCACATCGTTATATCATTAGGATTAACCTACCCAGGTTCAGGTTACTTAACAAGATTGTGGACAGGTTAGGTTTGGAGGTTATATGAAAAAAATTGGCATTATAAACAGTGGTGGTGATTGCCCGGGCATCAACGCGGTGATTTCGAGCATCGTCAAAACCGGCACACCCATGGGCTACGAATGCATTGGTTTCGAGCGCGGCTGGGAAGGTCTGCTCGACCCGCTGGCCTACATTGCGCTAACGCCCGAGCGGGTGCGCGGCATCTCGCATCTGGGCGGCACTATTTTGCACACCGTTAACAAGGGGCGCTTTGCCGGTAAAATTGGCTCAGGCGACATGAGTAAAATCGACCCCGAGGTTTTGGCCATGGCCAAACGCAACGCCGACAGCCTTGGCCTTGACGGGCTCATTGTCATCGGTGGCGATGGCACCTTGAGCGCAGCCGTGCAGCTGGCCGACTACGGCCTGCGCATTGTCGGCGTCCCCAAAACGATCGACAACGACCTCAGCGCTACCGACAAAACCTTTGGCTTTTCAACTGCGGTGCAAGTCGCCGTTGATGCGTTCGATAAAATTCACACCACCGCTACCTCGCAGGACCGCACCTTTTTCATCGAGTGTATGGGGCGACACTCGGGCATGATTACGCTGTTCGCGGGTTTTGCCGCCGGCGCGGATGCCATTTTGCTGCCAGAATTTCCAATTCACCTTGATGAATTTATCGATTATCTGCGCAACCGCCAGCGCGGCGGACGAGGTTCGGCAATCGTGGCTGTTTCTGAAGGTGTTAAGCTGCCCAACCAGGGGCTGACGAGCAAGAGCTCCGGCAGCTCCAGCGAAGTGGTGCTGGGTGGTGCCAGCGAAAAACTCATGCATCTGATTGAAGAGGCGGCTCCGGGCGAGTTTGAAATGCGCAACGTCGTGCTCGGCCACACCCAGCGCGGCGGCGACCCCATGAGCCAAGACCGCATTTTGGCCAAACGTTACGGCATCGAAGCCATGTTAGCCTACGACCGCGGCGAGACCAATGTGATGGTCGCCGTCACCAACCATCAGATGAAAACCGTGCCGATTGCCGATGCCGTCGGCAGCCTGAAGCTGGTTACCCACGACACGCTAGAATATAAAGACGCCAAACGGATTGGGATTTACGTTAACTACTAAGCCTGCTCGGCGGACGGCTCCTGGAGACTTTTTGTCACAAGCACTCGTCCTGCAAGGCAGTTATCTCTTGGCGCCATGCAGCATCAGGCGGAGTGCAGCCCGAGGCTCTGTAAGAGCCCCGACGCGTAACGTGCGGAATGGCGCCAAGGGATAACTGCCCTGCGAGCACTTTACAACACTCTTTCTTTCTTGTTAAATAGTGGCTATAGCTTAACTCAATTGAGTGGCTGGTTTCGGCCGCGCAAGTGGCCTCAAAAGATCAAGGAGAAGTTATGTATAACTTCGTTTGTTCAGGACTCTGGCGGGGTGGCATGAGCGGGTATGCTGCAAGCTTACTTACATACATAGCAGGAGGGTTCGCCGAGGAAGGGGAGCCAGTACGTCTCTTATGCCTGTCGAATCACCGTCTCTCTAAGAGGGATCCATACGTGACAAGCACACCAGATATGAAGCAACTGCAGGAGGCTGGGGTCGAAATCACAACGCTTCAGCGCTCCGCTGATCAGCCTGCTAACGAAATGACAGCCCAGGAGCGCCGCCCTCTGACTGCCTGGCTTGCAGTTCCGGGCTGTAAGACGATAGTCGTTTTCGGGCAAGACTGTTTGAAGACACTGTGCGCCAGTACTGATCTGAGCAAGCAGTTTGTAGTAGTCCAGCTGGACCCGCTTCTAGCGCAGCCAGATCCAAACTCTGATGAAATGAGGTTTTTACGCCAGGTTTTGGATAATGGCACAGTGCAGCGCGTCATTGTCGATTCCAAAGCTGAGCGGCAATTTTACGTTGAGACCGGTATGCCAAAAGGCCGCTTCCTCACCATTGGGCCCGGCATTGACTTGAGCAAGTTTGAGTATAATCACCGGCACATGGAGGAACGCTCTTTCTTGTTCTTGCCGATTGGCGACCCCGATAGAGTCCGAGTTGTTTTTATTGCGACCCACAGCCGGCAAACTCCAGCCCAAGCTCAACTGATGCGAAGGGCCGCCAAACTTTTCCTGAAACGAAGCCCTCTGAACTGCATTCTGTGGTGGGGTTCAGGCAAAAGCCTGGCGAATATTGCCAACCAGCGTTTGCTTGATTTCAGGAATATAAGGCAAGACTGTCTTGCTAGTTTGCTGTGCGCAGCCGATAGCTGCGTGCTGGCAGCGGGTGGCGACCGGTTAATGCCTGAGGTATTTCTAGGTGCTGCGGCCCTCGGGCTCCGGCCAATACTGCCAGGCCCAGCCACTACAGAGCTCCTGCCTGACGTCGCCATAACTATGGAGCAGGGAACTGCTAGCCCCCAGGCTTTTATGGATTTGTGGCTGCAGCCAGGAGCATCTCTCCAGCTAACATCTGACCAACGTGAAGCCATCAATATCCATATCGCCGCCATCAGTTACGACCAGCTCTTTAACGACGAGGAGTATGACGAGTAGCGCCTCTGGGGCTTCGCACACCGCGAGGCCCCACTTTTTAATTCGCAATTAAAGTAAAGCAAAAAATCTACCGGTGTCGCTTATACGAAGCGGTCGGTAGATTTGGAGGTACACAACAAGAAAGGAATCTAGATGTGTGTCTCTAATTGCTACTATACACTCCCAAGTTCACGCCGTCAATACTCGCCCAGAGGCACCAACCATCACCCCGAGCTACAAAGCAGCTCGAAATACTTGGTGCTGCCAAACGGCAGTTTTTGTTTCACGACTTTTTTGCCTGCAATGGCATTGGCATAGGTAACGGTGAAGGTGCCGTAGCGGCTGTTGGCTTCATCAACCGCTTGGGTCAATAGTTCGGCCCTGGTGTCGGCCTCCAGCAGGCTGGTTTGGTGGCGGGCCGAGGGGGTCAACTCGTAACAAGTAACACCAATAGTGGTGACGGTGAGTTTGGGGCGCTGGTGGTACAGCAGCAGCGTGCGGCGGTAGACCTCTTGGTCGGTATAAAAAGTGCTTTTGAACATCTTGCGGCTGTACCAGGTTTCGCCGTTTTTAAAATGCAGCCACACCAGCAAACCGCGGGCATCGACATTGTTGTGGCGCAGTTTCATGGCGGTGGTTTGGCATAGATAGTGCAGGCGGGGGAGAATCACAGCATCGTCATTGCTGGACGTATCCATTACAAACTGGCGGCCGACAGTGCCGAGCTTGGTGTCGCCATCGTCCACCTCCCAGCCGCGCAGGCGCTGGTACCAGTCGTCGCCGACGACGCTTTTAAACACGTTGCGGTGCAAGGTAAAGCTGTCGGCCTGCAAAAAATCTGAGGGGGTCATGATGCCGTAGCTATTCAGCCGCGCCTGGTAGTGGCGGGCGATGCCGGGCAGGTCGGTCAGCTGCAGGTTTTTGTAGACGTCGGCCAGGTTGTGGTGGGTGATCACGTCCAGCCCGTCCGGCTTGTGCAGGCCAGCAGCCAGCTTGGCCAAAAAACGGTTGGGCGCAATGCCGATGTTGCAGGTCATCCAGCTGCCGACTTCGGCTTTCAGGCGGCGTTTGATTTCATAGCCGATGTCTTCCAGCGGCCGCGGATTGATCACCTCGCGCGTGCCATGAAAATCGATAATACCTTCGTCGATACTCTTCATTTTGACATTCGGCGAATAACTTTTCATGATAGCCACCAGTTTTTGGTATACGTAGTGGTACTTGGGCGGGTCGGTCTCCAGCACAATCAAATCTGGCACCAGCACCCGCGCTTCGCGCACCCCCATGCCAACCTTGGCACCCAGGCGCTTGGCCTCGTACGACAGAGCAATCATGCAGCAGTTCGGGCTGATACGGTTGGCCATGCCCAGCGGTTTGCCGCGCAGGCTGGGCCGGGCTTGCTGCTCGACCGTGGCGAAGCAACTGTTGAGGTCGACGTGCATAACGTTTGGCTCTTCGGTGTTCAATCCGAGGTACGGTTCAGGCGCGCGCCGCATCATAATGGCCCTCCAAAATACTGGCCAGCATCCAGGTCAGCCGCTCGGCATCGAACTCTAGCCGGTAATCGGCCTCGCCGTCGGTCATGTCAAACACATGCACCATGCGCTTGCCTTTGACGGTCGGATGCCGCAACCCCAGCTCACTAAAGGTAATGACTCTGCCACGCCAGCGCATTTTGGCCGGATAGCACACCAGCCGGCCCTCCCGTGCGCTAAACGCCGCCGCAACGGCGACACGTTCATTGATAATAACAATGTTTTCCATACAGTAGCTCCAAAAATCCCCTGTTAATAAAGGTGAACGGATTTTATGATATGGAGTTGCCCGCGCATAAGCCCCAAGGCCGCTCGCCTCAGAATTCGCAACAGGAAACTAGTGCTTGTATGGTAGGTCAACAGGGACCGGAGTATGCTGCCTATAAGTTGGATAAGCTTGCAGGCATGGCGCTTTGCAAAACGCCGTACTAACCGCTTGCCTTGATTATACATAATAAAACCGACGACTAACAGTCGTCGGTTTCGGGTGTTTCAGGGAGGCGATGCTTGGCGAGTAGCTTAAGCGGCGAAACGCCGTAAGCCTCCAGCAAATCCAGCACAAAAAACACCGCAGTTACCAGAGTCGCAGTTATACCAACCGCCAAAGGAATGACCCGCATCGTGTACAGCACGCTGCTGAGCATCAACATCAGTGTGCTATTCACTAAGCTGGCCAGGTTCAACCGCGCAGATACACGGCCAGCAATACCTTGACGGACAAACATAACCCGGAACCATACCCAGCAGGCGACACCTAGAAGTGCCAAGCCATACACCAGCGGTGCCGGTTCAGCCTTGCCAAGCAGAGTCAGCAGGCCCAAATCAATTGCGGCCACACTAAGCAATAGCAGAGGCCCCTGCTGTAGGGTGATCGGCCGTTTGGGTGGAGCCGTCTCCTCCAGGTCATTATAGTACGCAGCGCCCAGCGCCAGATAAAACTCCTCAACACTCGGATAGCGTTGCTGGGGATCCTTGGCGAGTGCCCGCATAATAACCTGCTCGATGGCGGGCGGAATCTCTGGCATGAAGCTGCTCAGCCGCAAGCACGCCTCCGGATCGTGCAGCTGCACATACTCCTCGCGCTGCTCGGCTGTTTGGCTGTCAAAGGGATAGCGGCCACAAATCCACACATACGCCACCGTTGCCAAGGCGTACTGATCGCTCAGGGCATTGGTGACTCCATGAAGCATATGCTCGGGAGCCTCCACTTGCCAGGTTGTCCGAAAGGGTGTTGACACTTGCTGCCAGTATGCGGCACTCTGCGGCGTCAGGGCTAAGCCAAAATCACTCAAAATGGCGTGGTGCGGTTCTCTGAACAGAATATTGGAATGAGTGACGTCGCGGTGAATAACGCCCCGTTCGTGACAATACTGCAGGGCATCAGCAAGTTGGCCAATCAGCTTCACGACAATATGTAGTGGTACCCGTTTGCCCGGTGGATATACCCCATCACAAGGGCGTAATTGCTCCATCGCCATAAACGGTTCTTTTAGGTCGGTACTATGCGCCAGCACCCGTACGATATCGGGGTGATTCAGGCTAGCCAGCGTTTCAACTTCATAAAGAAACAGCTGCAGATGAGTCGGCGAAATGCCCTTGCGGGGTATCTTTAAAACAACTACACTGTCGTCTTGCTTGGCGGTATAAAGCTCGGCATAATGGCCAGGCTGATGCAAGGTTGGCAGCTGCTTTAAAAGCAAAAAACCAGCATAACTGGTGCCACTTCGATCGGTCACGGGTGTCTCACTTTCTATTCCTGCGCAGGTGCGCTCTGTTAAAAAATACTAAGCCGTCATATTCGGCTTACTATGCCACTACTATACAATCTCGGCTTTGGATAATCAACGAGGCGGGCGGGGCGATTACCCCCTCACCCCATGGGCACATTACGCGCCGGGTCTTTACAATAGAGACTCGGGCTGCATTTCGCCTGACCCTCCATGAGGCGAGGGGGTAATCGCCAGTACAAAAAAGTTGACAGTTCAATCAATAACTTGCTATGATGGCCAGCATTAGGCAACAGTGCCTAGGTAGCGCTGAGGAATCACTTTATGATGCATATTGATCGAGCGCGTTTATTGGCAACGACGCAGCTCTGCCACGTGCTTGCACACGAGTGCTACTTTGAATTTCTAACGCAAGTCTATCGCCGAAATGGCAGCTGCAAAATCACTCCGGAAGGTGAAGTGACGGCTATTCAAAGACGAAGCGACCTCCAGTATGGGGTCAGTTCTTTAACGGCAGCAGCTGGCCTGAGCTACAATGATGCAGATATTAGGCAAGTTACCACCGTGTGCAGCAAAGCGGGGTTTATTGCCGGCGACCCGCACAGCCCATCAGCCTGTCCGCTTATACACCTTGCTCACCTCACGGATTGCTTGATGTACCAGATCGAGCTACTCGGCGGCTCTGTTTACAACGTAGCCGACACAAGCGAGCTGGAGACCTTACCCGAAAACGAACGGGCGCTCCTTGCGGCACTCAGTTCGCAACGCACGCAATACATTTTGTTTGCACTCAGGGGAGGAGTTGAGCGCAGTATGCGGGATATTGCGGCTGCGGTGCGCAAGGACAGCGAGGGCGCATACACCGGCGATGTGCGCAAATCAGATAGCCTACTGCAGGCTAATGGCTCCCGGGGAAGCCGTACATACGCAATTGTGCCGTCGGTGCGCACCCAAACGATCAGGCTGATGAATCAGCTGCTCAACCATTTTATCGACGAATAATGCAAGCTTAATCTAAAGTTTGAAATCCAGCCTGGCGATACTACCAGGCTGTTTCATATTCATTATTTTTTTTGATTCTCACGACATATAGCGCAGTTTTCTTCGGTACTGCTTTCGGATTTCCACAGCATAAAGGCAGTCCCCAAAGAAGTAATATCCCAGTAGCCAATAAAGTCAGCGGCGCGGCGGGCGAGATGGACGAGCCAGCCGGTTACCGTAAACGGCGCATATTCGGCGACTGCCCAGTTTTTGCCAACCGGGATAGCGGTGATGGGACGGTGAAAACGGCGAGGCTGTAGTGCGCGACCACTAGCTAGACGCGCCAGGTGGTCAGCCAGAAACTTGCCGTCACCAACGGCGATCTGGGCCAAGCCGCTGTAAGGCGTGCTGGCGTTATCGCCCAAAACAAAAACATCGGGCGCAGCCATCATGTGCTCGTCAACCACGATTTTGTGGTGATCATCGGCTTTAAATTTGTCAGCGTTGGCGGCAAAAAACGGGTTATTGGTGACGCCGGCTGTCCAGATAACGGTTTCGGTGGGCAGCGGGCGGCCACCAACCATAAGCGTGTCGGGCGACTCGCCCTGGACTTGTTTGCCGGTCATGATATTAACGCCGAGTTTTGTCAAACGGTGGGCAACCGCAGCCGAAGCGCGCTCGCCCGAACGCGGCAAAATCCGCGGCGCCGCTTCGATTAAATCAATGGTGATTTGTTCGTGCGGCAGGCCGTGACGCATGGCAATCCGGCGCAGATACGACACCAGCGCAGCCGCCAGCTCAACACCAGTCGGGCCAGCGCCGACGACGCAATAATTTTTGTCCGGATGGCCGGTATCGACCAATTCTTTATGCAAATGGTCGCGCAGCTTTAGCACGCCCTCCATGCTTTTAATGCCGTACGAATACTGTTCCAGCCCCGGCACGCCAAAATAGCTGGTGACAACGCCGAGCGCCAGCACCGCGATGTCGTACGTATATGTTTTGCCCGCCTCGTCGGTCAGCGTATGCGCAGCCGGGTCGATGGATTTTATTGTGGCCTGGGCCAGCTGCACCTGCGGCACATCGGCCAGCAAAGTCTCCAGCGGAATCCACGATTCCAGGCTGGAATGCCCGGTGGCCGAACTGTACAGCGCTGGATAATATTTAAAATGGTCGCTGTCCGAAATCAGCTGCACCTCATAATGCGGATTTCGCGCCAGCCCTCGCGCGCAGGCAACTCCTGCGAAACCGCCGCCGATGATGAGGACTTTTTTGGGTGAGGTTTGTGTGGACTCATGCATAATCTTAGTGTACCATTTGCCACTATCACGGCATATGTAGCGCTCGTGAGAAAGCAAAAAGCAGGCCCTTCGGCGCTGCTCTTCGCATGATATTTTCTAAATCTAAAAACCGAGCTTGCTCCTTATTGTCTTTAGTGCTCCTGAGGCAGTGGTAACTGCAGGAATGCCCCGATCTATCGATGGCTCAAAGTGCCTCAGATGTCCCATATAAACTATAAGAGCAAGGAAAGTGTTGCGGCTCTCTTTGTCGTACAAAATTTTTATTTCACTTACGTCCTTGTAAGCGTCCTCAGAGATCCTAAACTTAAAACAGGCAAGTGCCAGCACAGGATTCAGATTAAGATACTCCTCGATAAGCTGAATCGCCTTGCTTTCGGTCGCGACAGTGCCAAAATCGATTTCTGGCGTCGAAGATTGACCAAGTGACATAACTGCTCCTCTTGTTGATATCATGCTTCTAGCGAAATTCTAGATAATTATATCATAACATTAGGGCATAATCACGTCAACAGACCGGCACCTACAAGGGGCCGGTCTGTCTTTTGGTCAGAAGGCTAGTTACGACGCCCGGATACAGAGCCCCACCACATCATTGTTGTAATGCCCAACATAGCCGCTGTTGACGATAGCGCGGTCCCAGGCGTGCAGG
>DATLVY010000118.1:0-8973 GCA_035576845.1 Candidatus Acidiferrum sp.
AGTGCCCGCGCGGCCCAGTGAACTTGGGGTGGTTATCCCGGAAGCACTTAAAAAAGGCCTGCTGGACCTTGATCATTGTATTGTCATGTAACCTGCGCAAATCGCGCGACTAAGGGGTACTCGTACGAGCACCCCTTTTTGGTTGCTTAGTATCCGCCGAGGCTAATCAGCAGCACGCCACTCAGCACGCACAAAATGCCCATGAATTGTCGGCGTGTAATTCGCTCGCGCAAAAAAATGACTGCGAGTATAACAATTAGGGCGGGTGAGCTGGCGGTAACGGGTGTCACCAGCGATGCCGGACCATACTGAAAGGCGAAAAATAAGCTGCCGGTGCCGGCCACAATACAACTAATGCCGACAATCGAAGGCAAAAAAGCCCGCCACGAAAACGCCGGAAGCGCCCGGCCTTTTTTGTCGAACATATAATTGACGATGGTCGCAAATTGAAAGACAACCACCAGGTAGAACATTTGCGTGTACACACCCAATGTGTTGACGGTGACCTTGGCAAAAAAATCGCCAATACCTTCTAAAAAGGCGCCGGCCAGGCCCCACAACACCCACACGTGGTGGTCGGTCACATCGGCAAATTCGCTTTTTGGCGGCAGGGCGATTAAAACAGTGCCAATCAGTGCCACGCCAATGCCGGCCGCCTGCGCCGCGGCAATCCGCTCGTGCAAAAATAAAAACGACAGCAGTACGGTGACTGCCGGGTAGGTTTCGAGGACGGTGCCGGTCAGTGCTAATTTGCCTTTGGAGATGGCGTAAAAGTAGCTCATGTAGCAAAAGGCGGTGATAAAGATCAGCACAATACTGCCGTCAGTTGCGTCGCCGATGTGAAAATGCGTGCCGGCGAGCGCAATCGGCAGCCATAACACCAGCCCGATTACGTTGGCCAGCACGTTATTCCAGAGCGGCGAAATGTTGGTGAATCCTTTTTTAGAGAATAGCGCACCAAAGCTCCACAAAATCGCGGCGCCAAGGGCAAAGAGTAACCATAGGGGCATAGTGTTTATTATTGTACTACGAAACTACGCTCCAAGCCTCTGAGCCTCGTCAATCCAAAAAACATCCCTGCTCAGACATCCGCCTATGGCGGAACTCGCGATGATATTTTTTGGATTGCCACTCAGAGGCTTAGAGCGCGGCTCCGTGGCGACTCAATGAACTTATGGCCAGCTCTCCCTCGGCGTGCTACTATAAGGGTATAACAAAACGAAGGAGCCATGAGCTTTATGGAAGCACTGTATATTATTCTCGGCGTCGTTGTCCTGCTGATTATTATTTTTATCGCTATGTACAACGGGCTGGTCACGATTAAAACGCGGGTCGATGAGGCCTGGAGCGACATCACGGTGCAGCTGCGCCGGCGTTATGATTTGATTCCAAACTTAGTCAACACCGTTAAGGGCTATGCCACCCATGAGGAAAAAGTTTTCACCGAAGTGACCGAGGCGCGGGCCAGCGCCATGAACGCCAAGGGTGTAAAAGAGACGGCTGCGGCGGAAGGCCAGTTTGCCTCGGCGCTTAAAAGCTTGTTCGCGGTTTCCGAAAATTATCCGCAGCTCAAAGCCAACGAAGGTTTTCAAAAATTGCAGGATGAGCTGACCGATACCGAAGATAAAATTATGGCCTCTCGCCGTTTTTACAACGGTGCTGCCCGTGACCTAAATATCAAAATCGCCAAATTCCCCAGCAATATTATTGCCGGCATGTTTGGCTTTACGGCGCGCGACTTTTTTGAGACCGACGACAAAGCCGCCGAGCAGCCGGTTGAAGTGAAGTTTTAGCAATATCAATCGCAACAAAGCAAAAGCGCCTAGGCGGAGGCCCGGGCGCTTATTGTTTTACCCCTCGGTAGTGCCTGGTAGCGACTTATCACTTGCCTGGGCAAGCATATAAAGATCGTTGGCAGCCGTTACAAGTTGGCTAAGGCCATCGAGCGTGAGGCTGTACTCCTCATAACCTTCGATATTGGATAGTACATATACTTGTGGCTTGCCGTCCGCCCCCGCGAGAGAAAATCTGGTTCCTCGGGCATCAACGGCTACCGTTAACTGGCGGGGAGGTATGCCCCCGCTGAGGCATCCTTCGTGCTGCCGTTTAGCCAGTTGCTCCAAACCACCGGCTACGCCGTACACGAGATTATTGTTCAACTCTACATGCATAACGCTTAGGGTCAGAGCGTAGAGCACTTGCACATTCGATTCGGTACCAAGGTCTTCGTCTTGCATCATTTTCGTAAGGCGATGGGAAAGGTGTAGCCCTCGCGCCACTTTCATAAGCTCGTCACCCGGGTGATTTAGACCCCCATTCTTAACCATATCCCACTTTCTGACGACTTCTAAATGCGGCCCAAGGTAATTCCAAAAGTCGTCAAATTCTTCTTGGCAGGCGAGGCAGTGGGGGCGAGGTAGCCGCTCGGTTGGCGGCTGCAAGCTGCTGGCCGTAGCACATATGGGGCATTGTTGACTATCCCTGCGAATCATAACAGTCTCTTTCTACTATGTACCAAATCCGCTTTCAGTAGCGAATCTTTGCACATCCATCGTACCACAGGCCAAGTTGGGCGGGTACGGAAGGCAAAGACGTCAATCTTTAAGGTAATCATCAGAGTTGGGCGGAACTTTGTCGCCCGTTATGCAAAGCACCCGGCTGTCCAAAAAGGCAGTCGGGTGCTTGTTGTTAGATGCGGGCGAGTGAGCTCAAAACTTCCTGGGCTTTGGCTAGCAATAGCTCAAGCTGTTCAAGGGTAAAATGAAAATCCTCGTAGCCGCCAGCCTTTCCCGTTACGGTCAGACTTGCCCTGCCGTGTCTGAGCGTCACGTTGGACGTTGTCTGGCTGGGAACGATTAGCATTCGGCTGTTATCTGACATTGTACACTGAATTTTGGCGTTTTTTAGGGCGCGTACCAGTCCAAAATGAGCCCAGTTATCGCCGGCAAATTTTTGAATAACGGGTTCTAAATCCGCTATTGCCAACTTGCAGAGTGCTCTTGCTGTTTCGTCGGTAAGTAATCCTTTTTGATATGCTTTGATGACGCGATGAGTCAGCGGAGAGGTTCGCCAGATTCTGTAAGCCAGGCTATGGGAACCACCGAGCTCCTCGGGTCTTGAGACGGTGTTTGGCACTACTACGCCAGACTCGCTGACACACTTCAGATACTGGCCGACTTCACGAGCGCAAATTTGGCAATGCACAAATGCCGTATCCCTGCTGACTGGGCTAACTCCCTGAATGGTATCGCAAACGGCGCACTGGAGTGGCTGAGCAAACTTGGCCAACATAGACATATTCCTTCCCTTGGTAAATGGCGATCCTAGCAACATGCTAAGGTGTAACACAGATTGTAGCACATACCCGTGCCAGTGTAGTAAAATAAAGAGAATCGTATGTATTCAGCAATTGCCGCCAACAAACGCAAGACTTGGTTCATCATGGCGATGTTCATCGTTATTATTGGTGCGCTCGGTTGGGCGGCGGGGTATTTGTATGGTGACCCGAATATCTGGTACTTTGTGCTAATTGCCGGCGGGATCTACGCCTTAATTCAATATTTTATGGCTGCCAAGCTGGCTACCGCCCTCAATGATGCGCACGAAGTGGGCAAAGATGATCAGCCGCGTTTTTATCGCACGGTTGAGAATCTGAGCATTGCTGCCGGCATTCCCGTGCCCAAGCTGTATGTCATTGATGACCCGGCGCCGAACGCTTTTGCGACTGGGCGCGACCCGAACCATGCTATTGTGTGTGCCACGAGCGGCTTGCTCGAGATGATGGACGACAGTGAGCTGCAAGCAGTGCTGGCCCACGAGCTCGGCCACGTCCGCAATTACGATATCAGGGTGATGATGATTGTGTTTGCGCTGGTGAGCGCCATTGGCATTATCTCGGACATTATGCTGCGGATGATGTGGTTTGGCGGCGGGCGCGGCAACCGGCGCAGCGGCGATGGCGAAGCCAATGCTCTTTTTATGGTGGTGGGTTTGGTGGTGGCAATTTTGGCACCCTTTGCGGCGCTGCTGGTGCAGCTGGCGGTGTCGCGCCGGCGCGAGTATTTGGCCGATAGCAGCAGCGCGCTGCTGACGCGTTACCCCGAGGGTCTGGAGCGCGCGCTCGAGAAAATCCGCGACCACGGCTCGGTTATGAAACACCAAAACAGCGCCACGGCCCATCTATTTTTTGCCAATCCGTTAAAATCCGGCTCGCTCGCCGGCCTGTTTAGCACGCATCCGCCAATCGATGACCGAATCGCCGCCCTAAAAGCTATGGAGAACAAATTATGACCAAAGCAGCTCCAACCAGGCAGGCCGCACCACGCCATATGGCGATGGCGCGCGTAACCACAGCGGTGCTCCGACCGGTTCATGCAGTTGGCAGGTGGTGGGGGAGATTGCGGCACAAGTTTAGCGGCTCGCCGCATCATTCGTTCCGGGCCACGCCTTATCTCAAAAAAGATCGGTTGTTCCGGGCGCACGCCAAAGAGGCCTGGCTGTTAATGACAGAATCCGCGACATTGATCTACAAAAACCGCCGGTTTTTTATCTGGATGATCATCATTTACGCCGTGGTGACCTACATTTTGGTTGGCGGCGTTTCGCAAATCGACTACGCCTCGCTTAAAAAGCAGTCCAGCAATCTGGCGAACGGGCTCGATGTCGTGACTACTTCGCTGGTATACTTTGGTGCTGCCCTAACCGGCGGTTTAACTGAGGCGCCCAACCCGATGCAGCAGTTTTTATCCGGATTACTGATTCTAATATTTTGGCTCGCCACCATTTGGTCGGCGCGCATGCTGCTGGCTGGCAAAAAAATCAAAGTCCGCGATGCCTTTTATGGCGGGATGACGCCGATTATCAGCACAACCCTTCTATTTTTGGTGCTGACCATGCAGTTAATTCCGGCGGGGCTGGGGCTTTTCTCGCTGTCGGTTGGTTTGACCCAGTACTGGATTACCAACATTGCCAGCGGGCTGGCCTTTGGTGTGGCGGCGCTGCTCAGCTGTTTGCTGTCACTGTATTGGCTGAGCGGTTCGATCGTGGCGTTAGCCGTGGTGGCGCTGCCCGGCACTTATCCTTTGCGCGCGCTAGACGATGCGCGAACGCTGGCCATGGGCAAACGCTGGGAAATTGTGCTGCGGATCGTGGTTGCCGCAGCGCTGCAGCTGCTGGTGTGGGGCGCAATTCTGGTGCCGACATTTGCGCTCGATCGCTGGCTGAACCTCCCGTGGTTGCCCCTGGTGCCCATTATGATACAGCTGATGGGCGGCTTTTCTACCATCTTTACCTCTGTATATGTGTATAAGCTCTACCGATCTTTGCTATGAAGCAACTGACGCATCACCAGGCTGCCGAGCGAATCGCCAAACTGCGCGACGTTATCAACGAGTATCGCTACGAGTACCACGTCAATAACCGCTCTATTATGGCTGAGTCGGCTGCCGACGGGTTGAAGCACGAGCTGGCCGAGCTAGAGGAGCAGTTTCCTGATTTAATCACGCCCGACTCGCCAACCCAACGTGTAGCCGGGGAGCCGCTGCCGGAATTTACCTCGATTACGCACAAGTGGCCAATGCTGAGCCTCAACGATGTGTTTAGCGAAGATGAAGTTGCGGCTTGGGTGCAGCGTATCCAAAAACTGGCGCCAGAAGCCACGCTTGATTACTTTGCCGATACCAAAATGGATGGCCTGGCCTGCTCGATTGTCTACGAAAATGGCGCGCTTTCGTACGCTGCCACCAGAGGTAATGGCGCGGTCGGCGAAGACATCACCCAAAATGTCCGCACCATTGATGCCATTCCGCTGAGCCTGCGCCACACTACCAAAACCAAGCGCTTCACGCAGGGCCGCACCGAAGTACGCGGCGAGATTGTCATGTATAAAAAAGATTTTGCCCGCATTAATGCCGCGCGCGAGGCCAAAGGCTTGCCGCTGTTTGCCAATCCGCGCAACCTCGCCGCCGGCACCGTGCGACAGCTCGATCCTAAGCTCGTTGCTTCGCGGCCGCTGCGGTTTGTATCGTGGGATTTGCTGCGCGATGACCCTAATGAAGTGCCGACATACGCGTTTGCCTACGAGGTACTGCGTGAACTAGGCTTGCACGCCAATGCCCATGGCAAAGCGCTGAGTAGCATCAAAGAAATTATGCAATTCGAGCGTTACTGGCGTGACCGTCGGCATAAATTGCCTTTTAATACCGATGGCTTTGTGGTTAAGGTTAATCAGCGCCGGCTTTACGCCGAGCTGGGCGTGGTCGGCAAGGCGCCGCGCGGCGCGGTAGCTTATAAATATCCGGCCGAGCAAGCCACTACCAAAGTGAAAGATATTTTCATTTCCATTGGCCGCACTGGTGCCGCTACCCCTGTTGCCGTGCTCGAACCGGTGGTGGTGGCGGGCAGTACGGTGCAAATGGCCACGCTGCATAACGAGGGCGAGGTGCTGCGCCGGGATATTCGGGTGGGGGATACGGTTATCATCCATAAGGCGGGCGATATTATTCCCGAAGTTGTTGAATCACTCAAAAAACTGCGCACCGGGCACGAGCCGGAATTTAAAATGCCCGAGCGCTGTCCCGATTGCAATACGAAGCTTGTCAAACTTAAGGCCGAAGAGGCCATCTGGCGCTGCCCAAACAATGCCTGCCCGGCCCGTGTGCACAACCAAATTATCCACTTTGCCAGCAAACCGGCGCTGGATATCGACGGCATGGGCGAAAAAAACGTGCTGGCGCTTCTGGATGCCAAGCTTATCACCGATGCCGCTGACCTCTATCACCTTACCAAAGAGCAGCTGCTCGGGCTGGATCGCTTTGCCGAAATCTCAGCCAGTAAGCTTATTACGGCTATCCAAGAAAAAAAGCACCCGACGCTGGCGCGGTTCGTCTTTGGCCTGGGCATTCGCCAAGTTGGCAGCCAAACGGCGGTTGATGTAGCCAACTACTTTAAAACATTTGAGCGTTTGCAACAGGCCACAGTTGACGAGCTGCAGCAAGTTGAAGGTGTCGGCACTGTGGTGGCCGAAAGCATCGTCGCTTGGTTTGCCAACGAACAAAACAAACATTTGTTGGCCAAGTTTACCAAATACGGCGTCGTGCCGCACAAAGTCATCCATACCGGCGGTAGATTAACGGGTCAAGCTTTTGTGATTACCGGCACGCTGGCTACGCTAGAGCGGGAAGAGGCTGCCGAAAAAATCCGTAGTTTGGGCGGAACTTTCCAGAGTAGCGTTGGCAAGACGACGACTTATGTGGTTGTTGGCGATAACCCTGGCGCCAACAAGCTCGAGCAAGCCCAAAAGCTCGGTACGGCCGTGATTGACGAGGCTGCTTTGCAGCGATTGCTCATAACTTGACTCTCAAAACTTCGAGCCTCGTTATCCCAAAAGCGTTCTTGTTTGAGATGGCTATCTTTCAGGTGGAACTTACCGGGTGAAATTTTCGGGGCGCCACTCAAGGTTGTTAGGTCAAACTTCACAAAATAGACTTTTTTACAAAAAAGTGTTGACAAGGCTTAGTTGAGTGTGCTATTTTAATAACAGTACAGGCGCGGTCTGAGGTGTCCGCGCACAGATTTTGGCTGCAAAATTTGTAGCCGAAACTGACACCGGGGGATCCCGGTAGCTGTTGTGACAGGTTCGCCTGGGGCTGTCACCCTGTCCGATAATCGGGCGTACCCTCTGCAAGCTCATAGCTTCGCAGGCCGGGTCGGGCAGGCATTACGGGTACGACACCTTAGGGGCTTGAGTTATTTTGGCTCAAGCCCCACTACCCCCTGGTTGGCTGTTCAACGGCGAACTAGCCAACCCTAACCAAAGCCCTTCGGGGCTTTTCCTTTTGCATTAAAATTAAAACTAAAAGAGGATCTGCCGGAGCAGACCCTCTAAAGGAAGTGGGAGCGGGGAGTTCGTTTGGCCGCGCAGGCCGAAACGTGCCCTGATCGTTGATATAGACGACCCTGGTATCGCCGATACCTATCAGCATATCGGGTTTACCATCGTGATTTACATCACTAAATGTGATGCTAAAAACGGTCTTATCGGCACGCGGGCCCAATATGGGCTGCAGGGGGTAAATTTTTGCGTGCGAGGCATCGCCGCCCGGCCACTCGACGATACTGATTTGGCCGCCAAGGTTCACCCCAAAAAAGAAACTGGGATTGTCCTTACTATCATTATGCCCCACGACCGCACTGGCCTGAGCTGTGCGCGGGTAGCCATGGAGCATGGTGTCAACCTCGTCTCCCACCCAGGTTACTACATCACTCACTACCACCCACAAGAAGGGCAAGGCGAGGAGACCTGCCAAGCAAAAAAGGAGGATCTTTCGTCGCCTAAGATTACTTGGAGGTTTAGCGCGTGGCCTCACCGGCCGGACTGCTGGTATGTCTGCCGTTCGCCCCGTAGTATGAGTAGGAATTATGAACGCCCTCGGTTGGGTTGTTTGCCTAATGTACGGAGCACCAACGCGCTCTTCATCTGGATTGGGGGCCTGCTGCTGCCCAAAAGTCGGTTGGCCTGTGTGGCCGTGCATGCCCCTCGTGGGGCGGATGCTTTGTGGCTGTTTGCTTAAATCTCGGGAATCTCGTTTCATTTTACACACCTTTCAACATGCAATATGTCGCCGGCACAGCGCCGGTGCAATATAGGGCAATACTACCATATTGATTGGGAGTGGTCAAATTTGGGAGGGCTGACTCTCCACTTCCTGAGCCTCGTCAATCCAAAAAAATCCCTGCTCAGACATCCGCTAGCGCGGAACTCGCGATGATATTTTTTGGATTGCCACTCAGGAGTCGGTGAGTATGCCCAGTAGCCACCAGCTAGGTTGCCAAAGCGATATTTTCTATGCATACTTATAATAAGTTCGTGCGTAGTGGGGTTTTCCCGCCCCAGACCAACAGGATAGGCTTAGACAAAAAAGACCCCCGGGTGGGCGCGCACGAACAATTTTTTGTATTTATTGCTACTTATTG
>DATLVY010000119.1:0-3711 GCA_035576845.1 Candidatus Acidiferrum sp.
GTTTTCACCGTTTGGCAATAACCCAAGCGAAGCCGCTAATCCTGTTGCGCTTAGTTTTTGTAGCCCAAGGCGTTTAATTTCCTTTTCGGCCTGCTGGATAAATCGTTGCTCATCGGTAAGCGGCGGCTGCGCAACGAGGCGCGGTGGCTCTGCAACTGCTGGAGCGGCATTAGGTACTGCCTGCGCTTCAGGCGCAGGTTGGGGAGCCGGCACCGGGGGCGGAGGAGGGGGCAGGGCAGCAGCCCGAGCTGCGTACAAGTTCACTAGGGCATCGGCGATGCGCTCATCTCGGCCTGCAGCTACTACTTTATCCTCGCCGTAGCTGAATTCGGCGGCGGCGCTCGCTAACCTGCGAGCTTCCTGGAGCTTATTATCAGCTAGCGCGGCATCATACCCACTTAGGGCCGCCTCGATCGCCGCTTCGTCCGCTCCGCTCGGTTGGCTGCCAAAAACCCGCCGTGCAACTTCTCGGACAACTTGGTCGATAATCACTTGGTTGGCCGCACTAGCCTCTCGGTTGGCTTTCCCGGCTGCTGCCCGCTGCTTCGATATGGCATCCCTTGCTTCGTCTTGCTCTTGTCTTGACGCTATGATTGGAATAGATCTATCGCCCTCGATTTTGAAAATTGGCTGATCGCCTTGCTGCGTTATGGTCCGAGGAGTCTCTACTAGTTGTGTACCGGGAGCAAAGCGCTCTGGTTCTCGGCGTATAATCTCTCTCGCGATCTCTCGAGCTCTACTCTGAGATACGCGGAGCGCCCTTTGTATACCACTCACGCTGAGGGCTCCGTCTCTCAATGTGTTTTGCCGTGCAATTTGATACTGATCTTCACTACTTGGCCGCGGCACTCGCTGGAGTATCGGCTGCGGTGCGGCTGGCACTGGCGGGACTGCGCTGGGTTGTCCAGTGTTCGGGGTGGCAGGCGCTGGGGCCCCGCTCGGCACGGCTCCACTTACCGCACTCGCCATTTGCTCGGCTTTAGGCCCGCGAGCTGAATCCCCCGCTTTTCTATAAATATCAAAAGCAGCTTGCCGCGCTCGTTCGCGAGGGTCGACGTTACCAGCAGCAACCGCGGCAGCGTAGGCGGACGCTGCGGCAGCTCTTGCCTGAACATCAACCAGATCGGTACTAGCGGCCCGCTGTTGCAGTACTACGCGCTGGTTTATAGCGAGCATGCCGGCGTTAGTTGCACCAATCGCAGCGGCCACAGCTTGCAATGGATTAGCACCAGCCGTCTTGGCAGCCTGTTTTGCGGCCTGGTAAATTTGACCGCGTATCTCGTCTTCACTTTGGGTGCCCGCAACCAGGTCTTGGATAGCTTGCTCGCGGCGGCCCGCCATGGTCTGGTAAGCGGCGCGGTTACCAGCTTCGTGGGGCGGCACACTTATAGGCAAATTGTTAATGTCAAATCCTGCAGCCACTTGATGAAAATTACCGCCTCCGGGGGCTGCCTCCAGAAAACCGCGATCCAGCAAATCTTGCACCAAAGCCTGGGCCTGGTCTGTCTGGATTCCCAGCCGGCCGGCCACACCCTGCGCACTAACCACTGCAAGGCCAAGGCCAGCAATCTGCGCCGCTGCTTCATGCGGGCTATACAGTTTACTGCCCCTGGCCGGACCCGCGCCAGCGTTGCCCCCTGGGCCGTTATTGCCGCCGCCATTTCCTGCCGGGCTTGGCGAACCACCAGGACCCGCGTTTGGACTAAGATTCGGGTTCGTGCCACCGCTGGGCGCGCCGCCATATCGGCTTTGCAAAATAGCCAGGATTTCATTGGTAAGGGCGGCGTTGGGCGATTCTGGGGCAATATCGCGCGAGGTAAGGGCCGAGAGCAAGCTGCGAGTAAATACCTGGCCTTTGCCGTTACCACCCGGGGCACCCAGCGCTTGGATAAGCATTTCATCAAGCTGCTGGTCGTAACCAGGATCGCTGGGGTTGCCGGCCCGCAGCAGCGCATCGCGCACCGCTTCTTGATACGAGCTTGACGATTTGACCAGCCGGTTCGGGCTGCGCTTGACCATTTCTTCGAGCAGCTTAACATCAAGCAGACTCTGCAAATCGGCGCGCCCAGCAGCGTCGGCGCCATCACTGCCATCGGGGTAACTATTGGCAACCGAACGCCGGGCGCGTGCCCGGTCGGCATAGGCCGGGTCCTGCAAAAAAACGCCACCGCTATCGCCAACCGTTTTGCTGTGAGCATTAATGGCGTCTGTCACGTTTTGTTGTGCGCCTCTAGGAGATCTGGCGCGCATTGCCATCAGTGCGCCAATTTCGCCATACTCGCCAGCCATGCTAGCTGCGGCCTGCTGGAAATCACGCCTGCCAACATATTGCCGCAAATCGACTTGGCCTTTCGAGCCACGCACAAGAGCATTACCTGGGGTAGGGCTACGCAGGTACGTCGTTAAACCATCAAGAAGGTCGTAGTCGCCGACACCCGCCGGAGCCAAAACGTTATGCCGGAACACTGTCTGCGCCACCTCCAGGTCTTTAGCGCGTGCTGCGGCAACGGCTTTAATACCTTTAACGCGCGCAACATCGTTGCCCGTGAGGCGACCCATCACACCAGAGGCGGACATGAGGGCGTTGTGGCGTTCGAGATTAGTTTTATAGGCAGCTTCGCGGGCTGTACGCGAACGAACCAGACGGTTACCAGAGATAATATCCAGAGGTGTCTGATGGATGGTGCTGAGCCGCGGATGGGCCGCCGCCCAAGCCTCACTACCAAGGGTTTTGGTACCAAGATTAGCAGCCAACCCCAGCCGAAGCCGTTCGGTTGTCTGACCAATATTGCGCGCGCCATTGTAGATTTTTTGCGTCCACCCGCCTGTAGCGCGAAATATAAACGGTAATATGGCAAGCGGCAGGCCTGCTGACAGCGTTGCCAGCACCAGCCGAACGGCTTTGGCAACACCTTGTGCGGCCGGGCTGCCTGTGGTTAACGTAAACTCAGCCGACAAAACGAGCCCGACAATTTTGCCACTGGCAAAAACCAACACAATCACCGGATACATTATCATTAAGCGGATAAAAAGCGTCTCGGCTTTGTCATAAAGTGACCGCGTTCCGTCTAACGCCCTGGCAACAGCCAGCGGTGCAGCAAAAACAACTAACACAAGAATGACCATTTGCCGAAGTAGCAGTACGATAACCGTAGCCAGTACCAGCAATGCCACAATAACAAGCAGGCCGAATAAAAACGGCAAAGCGCCGCGGGCCAACACTCCAACAGCCGAAAGGCCAAGCACCGACACACCAAACACACTGGTCCACTCCACATCGCCGCCTTTTAGGCCGGTATTTTGCAGCACACCGATCACCAGCTGCCCAACGCCGGCGCCAAACAGGTTAAAGCTATCAATAATAAATGCCATCACATAGAACGACAGATTGGCAAAAATTGCCGCACTCAACAGCCGCGGCAGCATGCGCTTAATGCCGTAGTTACTAATACCGATAGAGGTCGCTTGCGAAATAATCACAAAGAAAAAAATGCCAACAAGCGCCACGTTGGCAATGTTGCGCATCCCGTCCCACAGCATAAAAACTGGGTCAGATGAGTTGGCAAGAGCCAACGGGTTGACCTCTAGCAGCGAGTTAAGCTGGGCAAAGGCAACTATCATAGGCCGCTCCCGGTAACGGGAATGATGAAATAGTTAGTCAAAAATTGAATGGCTTGAATAAGGTAGGGGAAGAGCGGGCAAAAAACGTAA
>DATLVY010000120.1:0-9419 GCA_035576845.1 Candidatus Acidiferrum sp.
GCCCACCGAGCAAGTGATGCGGCGGTGAACGACATAGCTGTTGCGGTAGGCTTGCTCTCCAGACGGTATCGAAGAAACGGCAAAGCCAGCCGGATAACTTGTATCGCGTCGGGCGAGAGCTCAAGCTCATCAAGTTGATTGGTAAGCACTACATTCTGCAGGCTCTCCAGGTAGACTTTTTTGTTAATAAACTACTCCCTCTAGACTAAAACGACAGCCGCGTGCTGACCGCAGCGTCATTATATCAGTAATTAGCCACTTCAACAAATTGGTATTGTCGAATGTAGCATCCTAAAACAAAAGACCGCCAACTGATCCGGCGGCCTTTTTGCTGTTGGGCTCGAAGGTTAGGCCTGGCCGCCCTCTTTGCTGCCAATTTGCCGGCTGGCTTGCAAAAGATTTTGCTTGAGATTAGTCATAGCGCGCGCTTGACCCATCATGCTCTCGACAATGCTCGAAACCAATTGGTACTCGGCCGGAGTTGTCCAACCCGGGAAGTGGATAATCTTGAACAGCTCCTTCCATCCGTCATCGTCCCCGCCCTCGGCGCCTTCCATCCTCATGCCGACCAGCTTGTGCAATTCGCTTTCAAGCTCTTGAATATTGCGTCCTAATTTTTCAATATCGTGACCGTGTTCCATATAGCTCCTTTAATTTATGTAGCATAAGCATTATAAAGTAAAAGGCGGGCTGATAAATGAAATATTTCTTTTTCTGCAAATTTAAAAGTGCAACGATCGTGACCGCAGTCGCGAAAGCTGCACTTTTATTTTTTAGAGGCACATAGGCTGGATGATCCATCCATAGCGCTCTTGGCGCAGGGCTTCGGCCAGTGTTTCCTCGTCCGTGACCATCAACATGGAGTTGAGGGCCTTTCTCAAATCAGAGGGATCCGAGGTTAAGCAAACGTGGGCCTGGCGGGTTAGCTGCGTGTAGGGCTTTCGCTGAAAGGCCTTAGTAAAGAACGCCTCCTCAATGAGTATAGCGAACGCCAAGGCCTCGGCAACCGAACCGAAACAAGACACAGCCCGAGAGCCGCTGGGCTGGTCTGGGTCGTTTGAATCGTACCAGGTCACCGCCCTCACGGTTTTTGGTCGGTCGTTTACCAGCCTTTGCAGGTCTGGGTCGTTTTGCAAAATCTGGCTTTGCTCCCAGCTCCATGTGGTATCCCCGACCCCGAATTCGTACCAGGGGAGTACTCGGATGCAGCGGTCGGCATCCGACAGACCGGAACGCCATAAACGGAGGGCGCTCCAATGGGCACTTGCCCTCATTGGGATGTACCAGTCGCCGATCTGTACAATCACCCAGTTCTCAAACTGGACGAATGCCCTGGTCGGCTGGTACCAATCCCCACCTCGGATAACGGGCAGGCGGTCGCTCAGCCAGGTAACAAAATCGCGGGCACCCTGTTTGCTCACCTGACCTCTGTGGCTAAACAGGCTAGCGTGTTGCTCTTTAAAGCTCTGCCCCACGAGCGACAGGCCCAGCTTACCGACATCTTCTACGAAGTTGTCGGTACGGGCAGAGTACCCTTCGTTGAGGTCCTGCACCCAGTCTTGCAGAACGCGAATCTCTTGATTAAAAACAGAACTCACTTGTCTTGCCTTTCTAATGTGCGCCACCGCGCTTTGGGTTGATAGCGTGGCGTGAACTGCGGTAGATTACATTACTATATAACTAAAATAGTCCAACGTCAATAAGCACTGTGGGGCAGCGGCCATTTCTGGCTGCCAGCCATTGACTCTTAAACCAAGCACTGACATACTAGCTAGAATTGATACGCAGTGTATCAAAGTTGGTAAAGCAGAAAATGGAGATTTTTTGTTGAATCAGATCAAAAAGCAGCCAATCAACAGATTCAATTTGGCGATGGTTTGCGTCTTCTCGTTGGTTTTTACCATGGTAGTGTATGAGTTAATGTTGGGGGAACAGGTGATACTGATCGCCGTGGTTACCCTGGTGATTCCGGCAATTTTTAGCATTAGGCTTTACCGAATTACCAAAGAACCAATGCCTGCTTCCTGGAAAGCATGGTTGGCTGAGATTCTTCGGGTGAGCTTTGCCCCGACGACACTGGTATTGAGCGCTCTTGCCATCGTACAGCTTCCCGTTGAATCTAAGCCGGGTATCCCCGTTTACCTCTTTGCGATTGCCCTCGGTGCTGCTGTTTTTGCGCTTTTTGAGGTGATACCAATACTTTGGCATCAGTGGCGAGGGACGCAGGCAAAGCCATGGAATGTTAAGAAATTGTACTGGGATGTTTTGGTGGACCCGTTGTTTTATGGTCTTGCTGTTTTCCTGAAGCGGGACTACTCGTATCCGCAAACCCAGCCATACATAGGGGCCATTATCGGTGTGACCATCGTATGGGCGGTGCTCATGGCATACCTGACAAAGGATCAAGAGGCGTAGACGACAAGTCGTCTTAAGCCCTGGCCTATGGTGGCCACCCAGTTATGGGTGGCCACTTTAATTTCTATAAGGTATACATACTACCAAAGCCCAGAATTACGGCAATTATCCCTTCACGCCATGCAGCATCAGGCGAAGTGTAGCCCGAGCCCTGTAAGAGCCCGGCGTGTAATGTGCGGAGTGGTGTGAAGGGATAGTTGCCAGAATTACTGCTTGACAAATAAAGTCATTTTGCTTTACAGTCAAATATAGGAGATTCGTCTCTCGTACGGAGGAGCTCTGTATTCCAATTGCTGCATGGGGGGGTTCCCCGTCTGCCAACTTTGTTGGCGACGCCAGTGGAGCACTAGGTGCTAGGAAGCCTGGTTACGACCCTTTGTGGGTGCGGTACAACGGCGACCAGCCCTGGTTGCAGCGGAGCTCCTCCTACTTCCCCACCCACACGAAAGTGGGTTTTCTTTTTGGCGATTTTATTTAGCCCATTGTTAAGGCGTAGAGTGCGATAGCGGTTGCGACACTGACATTAAACGACTCTTTTTTACCGTGCATGGGAATTTCGAGGGCTACGTCGCACTGCCCAAGCAAAGTGTCGGTTATGCCGTGCACCTCTTCGCCGAGCAGCAGAACAAGTTTGGACGGGGCATGATAACGGGGTAACAAAATTGAGTCGGGTGCTTGCTCAAGGGCGGCAATGGTGAAGCCCTGCTGCTGGTAGCCGGCGATAATAGGCTCGGGTACTTCGGAGTGCTCGAACGGTACTAGTTGCTCGGCATGCAGAGCGGTTTTGCCGATCTGTTTGGTTATTTTATCGCGGATGTGGGGCGGGCGGGTGTCGCCGGGTAGGCTCGGGTAAGGCGTGTAGCCGGTTAGGTAGATTTTTTGTACACCAAAACCCTCGGCGGTTCTAAAAATCGAGCCGACGTTGTAGGTGCTGCGGATGTTGTGGGCGATTAAGATTATTTGGGGCATGGTTGTAGGGGGCCGATCTGCTGTAGAGTTTTGGAACTTGCGGGTCACAAAATGTGTTTAAATAACACATTTTGCGCTTCCGAGGTACCAAAACTCTACAGCAGATCGGCCCTGAACCTTATGTTTATAACTCATCCTTACCCATAAACGCCTTAACGCTTTGGATGGTATCCATAAACTGCGCGGGGAAGATGATGGTGCTATTTTTTTCGGTGGCGATGTCGCTGAGGACCTGCAGGTTGCGCAGCTGCAGGGCGATGGGGTGCTTGGCGATGATGTCGGCAGCTTCCCCCAGCTTGTCGGCGCTGAGCTGCTCGCCTTCGGCCGCGATGATTTTGGCGCGTTTTTCGCGTTCGGCCTCGGCTTCTTTGGCCATGGCGCGCTGCATGCTGTCGGGCAGCTGAATGTCTTTTAGCTCGACGGTGCTGACGTAGGCGCCCCACTTTTCGGTGGCCTCATCGAGGATAGATTTAACAGATTCATTTATTTTACTGGTTTGGCTGAGCACTTCATCGAGTGTGCTCTGCCCCACCACATTGCGCACGGTAGTTTGGGCGATTTGGTTGATTGCCGACACGACGTTTTCGATCTCCACCACCGCTTTAATCGGGTCGGTCACCTTGTAATAGGCTACGGCTGCCACATCAATCGAGACGTTGTCGCGCGTGATAATCTTTTGCGACTCGATCGGCATAGTCACGATGCGGATCGACACTTTGCGCATTTGGTCGACAATCGGGATAATCACCCGAAAGCCCGGCTCTTTGACGTTACCCACAACCCGCCCCAGCCGGAATACCACGCCCCGCTCGTATTGGTTAATAATCCGCGCGCCTTTGATAATAATAATCAAAACGATAATGATAATAACTAACGATATCGCAACCGATGTATCCATAATGCCTCCATAATATGTATCCGTAGTATACCGTAGGCACGGAGACAAAGATAGGTGGGGCTTTAGGGCCCCACCGCTAACGTTGGCTGTGTTTTGACAGGTTGCCAATCACCCAAGGAGCCTTTACCGGTATGAAAGTGAGTCTCAAGTTGCTCAACAAGTATTGACGGTAAGATGAGTGTTTCGTCGCCCATCACTTCTTCCAACGCGTTATAGAGCACGATGTTGCTTGGCCCAACGCCGATGACGACAACGATACAACTCTCCTGCGATGAAAGCAAGTAAACGGGTATATCTGCAGCTAGGCGCATTTGCACAAACCGGGCCTGTATTTGCCGGCAAGTTTGCTGAGCCTGCTGAAGTTGCTCCGGCTCAAAACGCACAGCGTGGTGGTAAGTAGCCACCGGGAACCTCCTAAAACTGATCAACGCACTCCGGGACAAATGACCTAAAGTAATTATACCGACGCTGTTTTATTTGTTTGTGAGATGCGTCACTGCAAAATTTTAGTTTGTCAAGGTTTGCCACACTGTTTCGAGCAAGCGGGATTTTTCCGTGCTGCTAAGCCTGCGGATGTTAAAGCAATCCTGACGGTGGATCACAATGCCGCGCGTTCGGCTTACTAAACCGATAATCGGGCTGCCCTGCACCGGTTGACAGCATTTGGCAAACGTTGTTAGTAAGCCCTGCAAGCCGGCGATTTTGCCACTAGGTGCATAGGCCTGCGGTTGACTTTCGGGGGGTTGGGCGGCAATATCTTGCGGCAAAGGCTTGGCTTTGGTTGGCGACAAGATTAGTTCTCTAATAAAATGCATAATACGCGCACGACCCGTTTTGGTGTGCGCAAACTGCAGCCAATCGCGAGTCGGGTGGGCGTGAGGGTTAGTGACGATGCTCACGACATCACCGATAACAAGCTGATAACCAAGCGGCACCATGTGCCGGGTCTGGTAGTGACTGTCGGCCGAAACAATCAGCGCCCCGGCGCAGTGGTCGCCGATGCTGGTGTGAATGTGGTAGGCGAAATCCAGCGGCGTGGCTTTGGCCGGCAATTTGATGACATCGCCTTTGGGGGTAAAGACGAAGGTGGCTGGCGAACCTGCCGTCGCTCCGCGCAGGGCGCTGGCCTGGGCCATACTTTCGACAACCACCGGGGCCGTGCCCGAAGCCTGGTCGCCGGCGACCTTGTAGTGCCAATGCATGGCTGGGCCGTATTCGGCATGTTGGTGCATGTCGTGGGTTCGGATTTGAATCTCGACCAGCTTGCCGTCCACACAAGTAACCGTGGTATGCAGCGACTGGTAGTCGTTGGCTTTGGGCTTGGCGATAAAATCCTTGATACGGCTGAGGCGCGGCGGCCAGAGTTTATGGACTTCATCCAGCGCCTGGTAACACTCGGTTTTTGTTGCTACCAGCACCCGGAAGGCAATGACATCGTTAATTGCTGGCGGCCCGAGTTGCTGCAGCTCTGCCAGATTGTGCGCGCCAGATATAGCCAGGAGTTTTTGATAAAAGCTATAAGCATGTTTAACGCGGCCGGACACCGAGGCGCGGACGCCAATACGGCCAAGCGTTTGTCGCAGTTTGTTGGAAACAATCTCGATGTAGCGGCGGCGCTGCTTATCGCCAAGTGCGATTGCGGCTTGGGTCCAGGCGTAGCTGTCGGGCTCCAGATTTTTAAACGCGGCATCTTGCAGGGCGCTTTCGAGATGACTGATGCCCAATTGCCCAGCCAAGGGCGCGTAGATAGTTTGGGCTTCGGCGGCCGCCGCGCGGGCTGCAGGCTCGGCACGCAGCTGCACGAGCACGTTTGCCATTTTAATTAAAACCGCCCGAGCATCGCCAGGTGCGCTCAGTAGCATTGCCCGAATCACCTTGGCTTGCTCGTCGGTTGCTGGCCGATTTTCGCTCAGTGCATGCCGCTGCTGCTCGAACAGCTCTAGTTGCTGCAATGCGCCGGCAATCGCCCGCGCCTCGGCACTTGCTTGATTGGTCGGCATTAAAGCGGCGATGATGGTGGGCGCATCGGCATGCACCAACTCGTCCAGCACCAAGGCTGCGTCGTAGGCGGTTGCGGTACTGGTGGCCTGCTCGACCTGGCTGCAGTCATCCAGATACTGATGTGCCACATCGAGCAGTTGGGCTGCTTGCCCAGCTGCCGGATAAAGTGGCGATGAAATCCCCCTGCTCATAAAAGCTTTCGGCGACGACTATCTTACCGCGAGGTAGCTAGCCGTTAATGCGTTTGCTTAGGTGGAGTTGTGTGGCGAGCGCAAATTGGTCGGGCGGCTCGATGGTGATGCCGTTTTCGGTGTTAATGCAGTCGGTTGGATAGCTGGGTTGCGGCGACCAATCTGCCGGTTTAAAGGGCGCAATGGTGAGGGCATGGGCCGTGATCGCTTCGGGTGTTTTGGCAATATCCGCCGGCACAAGCGATTGATATTCACCCGGGTGCGCCGCAAAAATACGATACAGCTGATCGTGGTCAACATATTTCCACAATAAAGCTGCTGCCTCAACAAGCGAGGCGCGTATGAGCATACCACGCTGCTGACGCCAGAGTAAATCGCGCAGGATGGCGTAAAGCGTTTCGGGTATAGATTCGACATTGATTGCCTGCCCGGCAACCACAACGGGCACAAACGACGGTGTGTGCTCTGGTGTAAATATATCTACCCACAAACCGCTGGTCTTATGAACCATGCCAAAATAGTAGCCACGGCCCATGCGATCTATGTGTGTAACATAAAAATTGTTTTTGATGCCCGGCGCGACTAGCTCCAAGCAGCTTTGGCCGGGCTTAGGGTAAACGACGAGATTCAGGTTAGCTAAAGAATGTGCGCCAAGCTCGGATGGCAGCAGTAATCGGTAACCGTTCGAGCCGCCAAGCAGCCACTTGCCAGTTATCTGCGGCTCTGCATCAGCTAAGACCTGCCGGATGGTAATTGTATCCTGCTGGTTTAAAAACGGGAATGTTGCAAACACGAGTGTCGACATATCTTAATAAGTTTCATACATATGGGGCTATAAGTAAAGGGGCGCTACCGGGGCGAGACAAAAATGCACTACATAAACCATGGCTCGTGGGTGCCGCCGGTTTATGTAGTGCTTTGTCTTGTGTGGTGACCTACTCATTAAGCTCGTCCAGCAATTTTCTGAAGTACGGTGTGCTGCTGGAACGACGCAACTTGGTCAGCGCCCTTAATTCGATTTGCCGGATGCGCTCGCGCGTTAGCTTGAATTCGCGGCCGACTTCCTCGAGGGTATGCTCACGCATATAACCGATGCCAAAACGAAGGCAAATGACCTTGACTTCCCTCGGCGTGAGGCTTTCTTTAAGACACTTCTTGATATCGTCTTGTAAGTCGGGCATTTCAAGGCCTTCGTCAGGCTTATCGGCGAGTGTTGTGGCAATAGTCGTGGTCGGGTCCTCTGGAGACAGGGGCGTTTCGATCGAAATGAATCTGTAGTCGACACCCAACAGATCTTCTAGGTATTCGACTGTAATGCCGAGCGACGCAGCCACAGCCTCTTTAGACATGCCAAGTGATAAAAGCCGTTTAGCTGTTCGGAGCTCGCCTACCTTGTAAACTGGCAAGCGGATAACTCTCGCGTAGTCTGCCAAGGCGCGAGTAATTGCCTGGCGGATCCACCACATGGCGTAGGTGCTAAACCGGTAGCCCTTTCTCACATCAAACTTTTCTGCGGCCTTAAACAACCCAATGTTGCCTTCTTGAATGAGGTCCATCAGATCGAGGTACGGGTTGCGATACTTCAGGGCGACATGAATAGCCAGCCGAAGATTACCCATGACGAGAGCCTCTCTGGCTGCAGCCCGTTGCCCTGGCCTCAAAAGCGCATGGCCCCAGTAACGTTCCTGGGCGCTAGTCAGCATAGGCGGCAGCCTTCTGGCATATTCATTCAGTTCACTGGACGCTATTGTGCTGGATATGTCGGCTTGAATGGCTAGCTCTTCCGAGGCTATCGCCTCGATTTCACTGTCTGGCGGTTCCATAATTTCGGATAACGCTTCATCATCCCGGGTAAGCATCAGGTTTTCCATCTTCTTCCTACCTGTCTTAAAACTACGAGAGCTATAGCGTACACAAAAAAAGTACGTCACGGCGGAATTTTGTTATTGTATCGCACGCCGGTGGTCACGGCAATAGCTGGCGGCTCACCCCTCAGCGAAAGCGCCACAACAAAATAACACTGTATGAAACTGTTCCAAAAAATATTTGGTTTGTATCACACAGTGTTTTTCGCAGACTTTCTATCTTAAGTCTTCTAGCAGGGGTCTGAGCCGGTGTTTGACCTCGTCACTTCTGAGTTGAAGGATTGCGGCATATAAGATATTGAACACCTTTTTGTGGGGTATTGTCAGCAGTTGGGAGATCGCATCAATACTGTAGGGGTACCCGTCGATTAGGCCATACCGCAAAGCGACGACCCGGTATTGTATTGGAGCCAACGCCAACTGTAGTTCGCACCGAAGTTTTGCGTTAAGCTCAGTCTCGAGTACAGCTTCCTCTGTTGATTGGCTACCTGACTCCAGCAAATCCCCGAACATCAGCGTGTCGTCACCTTCGTGAATGGGCTGGTCGATCGAGATTTTTTGAATCGCGCCCAATGCGAGCAGTTCATTCAGCTCCTCGGTGCTATAGCCGATCACCTGGGCTACTTGTTCGAGCGTCTGGCCTTGCCGCAGCAGGCGTTGGGCGCGCCAGAGCCTTTCGGTTTCACCAATCGCCAGTACGTCGGATGTGTTGACCGCTCGTTGAATTGCCCTGCGAACTGGCCGGTCCGAGTAGGTCCCCAACGCACCCTGTCGATAGTCGTACGTTTGAAGGGCTTGAAACATGGCAATTGCCCCTGCCTGTAGGACGATCATTGGATTAAAACCAACGGCCACGTACGTTTTGCCAAGTTCGAAGACGAGTCGAAGGTTATGCGATGTCAGTTCGCGCCGCGCTTCCAGCTTTTCTTCTTTTGTCCCATCCAGCAGCAATTGGCAAAGGCGCAAGTGCTCCTCTTCGGTCAGCCGTGGGGGCATTTGGTCGCTGAGAATGCGGTACGAATCAAGCGATGCACCAGTTCTGCCAGGATTTCGGACCCAAAGATGCTCATCATGGATGAC
>DATLVY010000121.1:0-6086 GCA_035576845.1 Candidatus Acidiferrum sp.
TTTTGCATCAAGGGCAACAGCTTAGTCAGATAATAAGTGCCAGGTGTGCCGCCTAAATCACGTAAAATAGCAGTTGCAACGAAGCTCGCCTGGCCCGCTTGGATATCGTCCGGCCAGTCTTGCAGGTCATCGTTTAGCTGCCGGGCAATGAGGTAATGGCGAAAGGCGGACTCAACAGCATGCGCCTGAGACAGCGTGCTTTTTTGCGAACGGATGGCCAGAACCGCCATTGGGCCAAGCACATGCGGAAACGAACGCTTGGCAAGCACGTCGGCGTTGCCATAATCCGGCAGTTTGCCAATGTACAGCTGTTCGTCAGCCAGGCTGAAACGACAGTAAGCTACCTCCCAGGCATTGGCTTCGTCCATGGCCGCAAAAGTTTTGGCCACATATTCCTGGAAGCTGCTATTGTTTGGCAATGCCTCCCGAAAACATTCAATCGATGTGCGCATCGCGACACATGCCACGGGTAGTTTGGCGGGGTCGCCCTCGGCATCTAAAAAATCATCATAAATCGTGTAGGCCATCCAACCGCACAGGCCGGCAAGCCCGAGCATGGTGGATTGCGCTGCGGTAAGCGGTTGCTGCGGATCCAGCGCTTGGGCAAACAACTGCGGCAAAAGTGTTACTTCGAAATTTTTATCAGCAATGCAAACTTGGTCAAGAAACGCAAGCGCTATCGAGCGCAATGGTTCATCGTAAACCTCAAACAAATGGTGGCCGGCTTGCCGAATAATATTTTGACGGCGCTCCAAATCGTTAGAAGCTGACTGAACTTGGTTCTGGTAAAGGCGGTTAAGTGCTGCAGCCACCAAGGCGCTCGTGGCTAGTTGCTGGTCAGAGTCAGGTTTGTTTAACCAGAGGCCAGCTGGCTGCTGCGCTTGGCTGAGTTTGGCCACAACCTCGGCTGTTTCCAGCGGCGAGAGCTGATCTCCCAAAATAAGTAACGAGATTGCCTGGTGCAGTGGTGTTTGCCAAGCGGTTGAACGCCACTGCTCGGCGACATAGTGCACCAGCACCAGATTCCCCCCGCTGGCCTTCGTAAGTACATACAGTAAACTTGGCGTGTTCATAACCGTTGGCTCGAACTGCCGTTCGGCAATAACGTGGCTCAGAAAAGCGTCAACATTTGGCAGCGGTTTGGCGACCACCTGCATAAACAGCGAGATCTGGGCATTAGCCGCAATCGCCAGCTTGCCGGCCGAGTAGTAGGGCCCGCCGATTGCTGCTTCGGATGCAATCAGGCGCTGAATGGCCTGGGCCAGATGTTCGCCGCTTACCATAGCCTGGTCGTAGTGCCATAGTGCGGTGAGGGCAGCAAAAACATCGTGTAAATCTCCGCCGGCAATCCACGGGTTTTGCAGTTCGGCGGCGAGGCTCTGGGCGAGCTGTGCGCGCAAACTGGCAAGTTCTGGGGCTGCCGGCAATACTTCCAGCATGAAAGCGCGTTCTGGGGCGCTGAGCGCTTCCACGGTATTTTTAGGGAGTGCGCTCAATGTGCGCAGCGCACGGTTAAGCGCATCACCAAGTGTACTAGTTTCCATTCTGCAGCGGCAGTTTAATAATAAACTGTGTGTGGTCGGTTTGGGGGCTCAAAATAATGGTGCCAGAAAACGTGGTTTCGATCGTCTGCTTGGCCATAAATAACCCCAATCCCAAGCCAGATTTTTTGGTACTGTGGAAGGGTTTAAACAGCCGCCGGCGCTGAGCTTTGGTAATCCCCTTCCCCCAGTCGCTAATCGTGATGGCGGTGTGCGAAGCATTTTGAGACAGCATGACCGCTACTCGTCGTGAGCCTGACGCCGAGGTCTCAGCCGAGTTCCCATACGCATCAATGGCGTTGCTTAGAATAATTGCAATGGCTTGGTTCAAGCAGGTCGGGTCGCCGGTGTACTGCCACTGGCCCTCGGGCGGTTGCCAGTCAACAGTCACCCTGTTTTTGGCGGCTTTATCTTGCAGGAATTCCACTGCCTCGTTGATTTTTCGGCAGAGGTTAAACGTTTGCTGCTCGGTGGTGCCGTGCAGCCGGTCGCGGGTGCTGTCGACGATTTTCTCGAGGTAATGGATAATTTGTTGGGCGCGGGCAATCGACTTGGTTTGGCGCTTGTTTTGCATGCTCTCGATCTCGAGCGTCAGCGCTGTCAGGTGGTTGGCAAGTTCGTGCAGCAAAATCACCCCCAGCTGGCCGAGCTCGGCAAACCGGTACATGTACTTCATTTCCTCCAGCTGGGCTTGACGTAGCTCGGCGGTGCGTTCCTCGACCTGCAATTTTAAGGTGGCTTTTTGACCGAGCAGGGCTATTTCGGCTTGCTTGGCCCGGGCCAGCGAGCGCTCTATCTCCCGGTTATACAGCCACGAAACCACGGCCAGCATGCCAAAGACTATAGAATACGCCACCACATCGCCAAAGTTTGTCGTGCTGCCCGACCAAGAAACATCAGGTTTATGCCAGTTAAGCGCACTGGCAGTTTGCACGACTGTCAGCACCAGGCTTGCAAAAACAGCGGCGAATAGCGCATGTCTGGCAGTCAGCAGTATGCCGGCAAGCACAACGACCAGCGACAAAATAAGCGTGCCGATTGGCGTATCAATACCCCAGCTCCAGATAATACCAAACGCCAGCAGGCCGTAAAATAAGGTCAATAAGTAGGCGACGCTGCGGTGACGCTTAAGGTATAAAAGAAAATGCGTGACCAGGGCGTACACCAGCGCGACTGCGCACACCAGCAGCCGCCCCAACAAATGGAGATCGTGATTAGTCCCAAATCGCAGCAACAACAGCAAAGATATGGCTGCAATAACCAAATAGGTACTAAAAAGCAACACCCGACATATAACTTCGCGGTTACGAAAGTTGTACACTGATTGTTCTGACACAATAACCTCCGGTAGCGCAGTTACCAAGCGCGCCAGCTCTCTATGCTGCTTGTGGGGCGGATAGAACTTATATAGTCGCGCTTTTTTTCATTGCAATATCAAACCACGGGGCACCGGCTGAGAATTCTCGGTTAATATACAGCCGTACTGCGCTCTGATTGCGCGCCTGTTTGCTAGTGAGAAGACTAAATATTGTCTGTTGCATAATGACCCTCCTATATTTTATACGTCATCGATCATGTAGCCAATACCGTGTGCTGTTTTTATCAGCGACTTGCCAAATGGCCGATCTACTTTGTCTCGCAAATGCTTTATGTGCACATCCACGGTGTTGTTCCAGCCCTCCGTGCCGGATTCCCATACGTGATCTAATATCATAGCCCTGGTAAGGGCGCGGCCCTGGTTGCTAGCTAAATATTCCAAAATGTCAAACTCTTTGCGGCGAAGCGCAATGGTAACGCCCGAACGAGTGACTTGCCGGCGGGTAACATTAACCTTTAAATCACAAATGTTAATAACCTTTTCCTCATGCCAGTCTTTGCTGCGGCGCAAAAGGGCGTTGACCCGAGCCTTTAACACGTCACCGCTGAACGGTTTGTTCAAAAAATCGTCCGCTCCGTAATTAAGCAGCTGCACCGAAGTCGCCAGGTCTTTTTGGACCGTTAATACCAAAATAGGTATGGTGACATTGGCACTGCGTAGTGCTCGGCAAACGTCTCTGCCGTCCATATCGGGCAGCCCCAGATCTAGGAGCACCAGGCTGTATTCGATAGAACGAACAATCTCGATGCCTTCGCTGCCCGTATGCACCGCATCAACAATAAACGCCGGGCTTAAGAGGCTTTTGACGCTGTCAGTCAGCAAACGATTATCGTCTATATATAAAATTTTCATAAAAATCCACACCGCATTAACTATTCATTAATAGCATACAGTCCAGTTATTAAAAACAAATTAATTTTTTGCACTTTACCGTTGCCTGAACGCCAAATTATTGCTCAAAACTCCTATTTTAGGCCGCATAAACATGCCGCGGGAAATGGCATTTAGTTCAGACAAAGTTAATGTAGCCCCCATATAGTACTGAGTGTTTATTAAATTTAAACGGAGAGTGTGACGGGTATGAAAAGAAAAATAATGAGTCTGTGTGTGGCGGCGTCGTTAGCGCTCGCTGCAATTGGTGGGGTGCCAGCGCATGCCTTACCGCCAGAGACCGACGTTTCTGGAGTCGTTACCAATTCGGGCGGCCCCGTAGCCGGTGCGACGGTAACGGTAAAATGCGGTGCGCAAACTAGCACGGATACGACGAATGCCTCTGGCACCTATCTGGTAACCTTCACTCCTGCGCAGTGCCCTCCGGGCTCTACGGTTATGGTGATGGCCCAAAAAGGTACCCAGAGCGGTAGCAAAACCGGTACGGTTATCGGCCTGACAACCAAACTGAACGTTGGTCTTATCAACGTTGTTATCCCAGAATTTGGGGTGATTGCAAGCATTCTGGCACTTGGTGCTGGGCTTGGCGCAGTCGTTTACTCACGCCGCCGTATGGTTGGCCAGAATACAACTTTATAGGTTTTTCGTGCCTGTAGGGATATTCGGATCTAAGATTACCACTCCGCTGTTCGGGCGGGTGGTAATCTTTCTGGGGTTTTTCGTGCTGGTTTCGGGGGTTGTCGGCTCGCGGATTATTGGCGGCGGCAAGTTGCTAGAAACCGGCGGCTTTACCGTGTACGGCACGCTGGGTAAAGTAGCGATTTTTGGCCTGGTCGCTTTTGTGCTGCTGGTGTGGCGTAGAGGCCTTGCGATGGAGCTGCGCCGTTGGCATCCGGCCCTTGCAGGTTGGTTACTGGCTGCGGTCGCTCTGGCGATCGTGGCATGGATGGGCGTAACCAACCTGCTGGCTGGCCAGTTGACCGCGACGAATTTAATTGTGGTGCACGGCGGGCTGATCGGCAGTGTGGCTTGCGCGGCGCTGGGATGCTTTGGCCCGGCTAATCTCCGTATCTTGGGCACGATGTACCGGCGCGAGCTGTGGCTGACCTTGCTGATTGCTGCTGGTTTTTACCTCTTTTTACTCGCGGTGTACGCCTTGTGGTACGTGCTGGCGGCAATCGTGCTGGCCTGTGTGCGCTGGCTGCTGATGCTGATTAACCTGCACGCCCAGCTGGTGCCGCCGAATATACTGCTGACCGACAAATTTGGCATTACCGTGGCCGAATATTGCTCGGGCATCGAATCCATTGCGCTGTTTAGCGGGTTGTACGTGATTGTTGGCCTGCTCGATCGGCAGCGGCTGCGTATTGGATGGTACCTTGCCATCTTCCCCGTTGCGCTGTTGCTTTTGTTTGGTCTCAACATTTTGCGTGTGTTTGGCCTGATTGTGGCCGGCTATTACATCAACCCCGATATCGCCTTCAGCCTGTTCCACACCTATGCCGGCCTGATGTTCTTCATTATATATAGCGCCGTATTTTGGGCGGTGGCTTACCGCTATGTAGTGAACGTTAAGGAGAAAATAGTATGAAAAAAATTGTTTTGCTAGTGGTGATTGCTGCGCTGCTGATCGGGTGGCGAACGGCTGGTGCCTCGTCCCCTGTCACTATCGAGGGAACGGTCACCGATTCGGGCGTTCCGGCTGCCGGCATAAAGCTGGCTATTGATTGTTCCGGCCAATTATTTGCTAATTTTATAGGCTTTACTTTTAGTGATGGCAGTGGGCGGTACGTTGTCCATACCGATGACGTTTTGTGCCCGCTTGGCACCAAAGTTCAGGTGCGCGCCGATAAAGACGGCGACGGCAAGTTCAGAAGCAGCGCCATAGGCGTGGCCAAGCCGCTAACGGTTGTTAACGTAGAACTTGGCAAAAACTTCGCCGTGCCAGAGTATGGCTTGCTCACCTCGCTGCTGGCGATGATTGTTGGCGCGGGTCTGTTTTGGCGGGCACGCCAGCGGGCGCTGCAGGAAAAAGTTCGCCGATGACCAACAGTTCGCCGCGCCGCATTCTCATTTCGCACGTCTATTCCAGCGATAACAAAGGCGATGCGGCGCTGACCAGCGTGCTGATTACGCAGCTTAAAAAAGCTTTCCCCGGGGCAGCGCTGACCATTCTCAAGCTCGACGCCATCAAAGGCAACGGCCGGTTCGAAGGTGTACCCGAGGTGCCAAGCTTTATGTATTACGTGGCCAATAAGTTTCATCACCCAGCATCG
>DATLVY010000122.1:0-2253 GCA_035576845.1 Candidatus Acidiferrum sp.
GTGCTGGCCACTCAGGTGCAAGCCATTATGCAAAAATACAATTCGCTCAAAAACATCGTGGCCATCATCGGCCAAAGCGAGCTTAGTCCCGAGGAACGCCGTGATTACGAGCGCGCCCAAAAAATCGTGCAATACTTTAGCCAGCGATTTTCGGTAGCCGAAGGCTTAACGGGTCAAAAAGGCGAGTACTTTACGCGCGAGCAGACCCTGCAAGGTATTGAAGAGATTTTGGTATGAGCAAGCCGCAGCCGCCAGACAACCCGCTTAAACTCCACGTTAAAATCCTCTCGCCGACCCAAACTTTGTATGACAGCTTGGCTGTTTCGGTGTCGGCTATCAACGAAGTCGGTCCGTTCGATATTTTGGCCGACCATGCCAATTTTTTTTCAATGCTCACGACCGGCGATGTAATCGTGAATAATAACATCCAGAATTTTACCTTCCATGTCACGAAAGGCATTATAAAAGTCACCAACAACACGGTGATCTGTTTTGTGGATATCGAGCCAGGGTATGGGCAAGAAGCGGCTTGATTTACGAAAGCGATCGTCTAAAATAAAGGTAGATGGCGCGCGTACCCTCACCCAGACGCGCCGTCAATGTCTTCGTAGGGCGTTGTGTAGTTTGTCGGGGCTCCAGCCCCAAAAATAAGTGCTAGCAGAAATATTATTTCCTGTCTAGCACTCTTTCATTTTCTGAACATAGTTAGTTACAATATAGATACTGCGGCAAAAGCCTCCGTGGCCGATGCGGCAGAGTGTCACGTTATAGCTTACGCCGCCAACAGTACGTTGTTGGCGCGTAGAAACCCAGGATCACGAGCTCCTTTTAGGGGCGCGAGCGACCGGACAGCGACGCTGTCCATTTTAGCCTGGGTCATAAGCCGGCAGAGGATTTCCTCTTCCGGCTTTGTTTATTATTTTTTAATATTGTGCTTGCATTGCGGCCCGCATAGTACTATAGTCTCATTTAGTATTTAACTATCTCGTCGGCTTGTCTAACCGAGGGGCTTTTGTTTGTGTGGGCCCGACAGGCTAGAGCCTTTGCTGACGTGCTAAGAAACGGAGTGTCGGTTTAGTATGAGCAAAAATAGTAACGAAAATGCCCACGGAAAGTCATCAAAAGCCGGCCTGGCTGCTTTGACCATTGCTGCACTCGGGGTAGTATTTGGTGATATCGGCACCTCGCCGTTATACGCCATTAGCCAAATCTTTTTTGGCGAGCATCCAATTCAAACTAGCCACGATATCGTGCTCGGCGTTATTTCGCTAGCCATTTGGACGCTGACGATCATCATCACGTTTAAGTACGTGACCTATGTACTGCGGGCTGATTATCAGGGGCTTGGCGGTGTGTTTGCGCTGAAGGCCTTGCTGAGCGGCAAGCGAAAAAAACTGGTAATACTGCTAACTGGTGGTTTGTTAATTCTTTCGGCCGGGCTGCTGTTCGGCGATGGACTCATCACGCCGGCCATCAGTGTACTATCGGCAGTAGAAGGGCTTAAAGTTGCTGCTCCAGGACTTGACAGTTTTGTCGTGCCGATCACCTGCGCGATTTTAGTAGGTTTGTTTTCGATCCAATTTTTGGGTGCTTCCAGGGTTGGTAAGTTCTTCGGGCCAATTGTGTCGGTGTGGTTTGTGGCCTTGGCGTTACTGGGTCTTAACGAAATTATTAAGACGCCAGCCATTCTCGCGGCCTTTAACCCTTTGTACGCAATCAATTTATTGAGAACCATCGGTTTGCACACGGTCTTTTTGGTACTCGGTTCGGTAATGCTGGTTGTGACCGGCGGCGAGGCATTGTATGCCGACATGGGTCATTTTGGCAAACGGCCGATTCGCCTGAGCTGGTTTTTGCTGGTGTACCCGGCCTTGCTGCTAAACTATCTCGGCCAAGGCGGTTACTTGTTATCTGGCCAGGCGGTGCAGGCTGGCAACTTATTCTTTAGCTTGGTGCCCCCGGTGCTGCTTTACCCAATGATTATTCTGGCAACGATGGCGACAATTATCGCTTCGCAGGCTTTGATTTCTGGTGTGTTCTCGTTGGTGGTGCAAGGCATCAGCCTCAACCTGTTTCCAAGGGTCCGGGTACTGCATACGCACGAGGAACACGAAGGCCAGGTGTACGTGCCGTTTATTAATTGGGTACTGTGTATTGGTTGTGTGATTTTGGTGATTGGTTTTAAGACCAGCGCCAACCTGGCTTCGGCCTATGGCCTAGCGGTAGCGGGTGATATGTTTGTAACCTCTCTGT
>DATLVY010000123.1:0-15535 GCA_035576845.1 Candidatus Acidiferrum sp.
AGGGCTTACCCGAGGATGGCATCGAGCAGCAAGCAACAAAACTGCGCGCGGCGCTGCCCAAAACTACCCCGGTGTTTGCTATTTCTGCCCAGGCTCATCTCGGGCTGCAGCCGCTGTTGCGGGCGGCTAGGGCTGAGGTTCTTAAAGCGCGTGAGCAAGCCGCCGCCGAACAAATAGAAGCCTCTGCCGGCCTGCCGGTTATCGGCCTAACCGACGCACAAAAATTCAACGCTTGGAATGTGGCCTTTGATGGCGGCCGTTTTGTCGTTACCGGCAACAAAATCGAAAAGTTCGCCGCTCGTACCAACTTCGACAGCGAGCCCGGCCTACGCCGCCTGCACGACATCATGCACAAAATGGGCATTTTACACGAACTCGACCGCCAAGGCGCCAAGCATGGCGACCACATTGCCATTGGCCGGTCGGGTGAGTATCAGCTGACTTATTAAGTGGGTTGTGCTGTGTCGCTATCGATCTACTGTGCTCGACCTAACTCCCAGACTCTGAGTGGCAATCTAAAAATATCATCCGACAGTTCCGCCTGAGGCGGTGTCTCAAGCAGGCATGTTTTTTGGGTTGACGAGACTCAGGTTACGAAGGCACTTACCCCTTCACCCCATGCAGCATTAAGCGAAGTGCAGCCGAGCTCTGCAAGAGCCCGGCGTGTAACGTGCGGAATGGGGTGAAGGCGTAAGTGCCGCAGACATCGCTTGACTTTTTGACATATTTGATGTATTATTGCGCTAAGTGATGGCTGGCGCTATCACTAGAAACGAAAAGGAGGATCTTGAGATGCAACGTTGGCAATTCAAGAATCCAACAAAGCTTTTTGCCGATTTAGATCGGCGAGAAGAAGAGCAAGAGACCGAGAAACTGCCATCCGTGCCGTTGTCGTGGATGGCCGACATGCCGACTGTCCGTTTAGCGGCAGTCACCGACGAAGTCAGAAGACTTTGGCGGGAGGCAGGTGCCGAAACTGGTCTCTAGCTGCAATCAGCGGGGGTATCCTACATACCTCCGCTGTCACATTGCCCTAAAATAGAGCGCCAGCCAAAGTAACATTATACATGCTACACTATTTAAGTGAAACCATCGCCAAGCTTTTTCTTTTATGATCTCGAAACCTCGGGGCTTGACCCGCGCCGGCAGCGGATTATGCAGTTTGCGGGGCGGCGGACGGATTTGTCGTTTAACCCAATTGGTGAGCCGCTCAATCTTCTCGTAAGCTTAAGTGATGATGTGCTGCCTGAGCCGGAAACTGTCCTGATCACTGGTATTACGCCACAAAAAACCCAGGAAGAGGGTTACAGCGAGGCTGAAGCGCTTAAAATTATCCTTGAACATATGAGCAAACCGGAGACAATTATCCTCGGATTTAACACAGTGCGTTTCGACGACGAATGGATGCGCTACACGCTGTACCGTAACTTTTACGACCCGTATGAATGGGAATGGAAGGATGACCGTTCCCGCTGGGATATGCTCGACGTGGTTCGCATGACCCGAGCCCTGCGGCCCGAAGGCATCGAGTGGCCGGTGGATGCCAACGGCGCGCCGACCAACCGGCTGGAGCTGTTGACGGCCAGCAATCACCTCGACCATCTCAGCGCCCACGATGCCCTCAGCGACGTGAACGCCACCATTGCCGTGGCGAAAATGATCCAACAAAAACAGCCCAAACTATTTGAATATCTGCTAAAAATGCGCGATAAAAAAGAAGTTGCCAAACTGGTAAATCTCGATCAACCCCAGCCATTTGTCTACGCTTCTGGCCGCTACACCAAAGATTTTTTGCACACGACGGTGGCATTTCCGGTGGCGCCTGGTGCCAAGCCTGGCTCGGTGATTGTGTACGATCTGCGTCACGACCCGGCGCTGTGGGCCGATAAAACCATCCAACAACTGAGAGACCTGCGTTTTGCCAAGTACGAAGATCGCCAAAAACCAGATTTTATGCCGCTGCCCGCCAAAGAACTGGCCTATAACCGCTGCCCGGCCGTGGCGCCGATGGGTGTGCTGGACGAAACGACCCAAAACCGGCTGCAGCTTGACCTCGTCCATGTCGAGCGAAACCTGGCCAAGTTGCGGGCAAGTGGCCTGGCCGACAAACTGCGCGAGGTGTTTGCCTGCGAAAGTTTCCCCGCTTCCCCGGATGTAGATGGCAAGCTGTACGACGGATTTTTTAACGATAACGACAAAGTTAAAATAAACGCGGTGCGCAATGCCAGCGCCCACGAGCTGGCCGATTTTCATCCTCCTTTTGCCGACTCACGCCTGACCGAGCTGCTGCTTCGCTACAAAGCGCGCAACTACCCAAAGGCACTCAGCAAAGACGAGCAGGCGGCTTGGGAGACCTTCCGCGCTGGCCGTTTGGCTGCCGACCTGCCAAGGTTCAGCGGCCGGCTGCACCAACTGGCTGCAGCTGCTAAAGATAGCAACCAGCAGTTTTTGCTCCAAGAACTGCAGCTGTGGGCCGAGAGCATCACGCCGGCAGACATGTAGCCAAGGTAAACGGCTGCCTTGAGATCGGCAGCCGTAAGAGTTAGTAGACGCGATGCTTTTTCATCTGTCTATGTAGGCAATACAGGATGCACGGTACAATGCCAATAAGAATCCCAACAACCAGGTTCAGGTTCCAGCCAAAAACCAATGACAGGAATCCTAAGCCGATGATTGTTACACCGAAAATGACGGTGATTTTGTGCCAAGGCCCGGGTTCGGGTTCTGGCCGAGGAGTGGGAGGAAGCACTTCCTGCTGACGGCGGTTATAATTTGTAAAGTCATAACCAATCCAGCCATCGTCTCTCCCCTGAGGCATAGTACTGACCCTTTCTAAACTGCCGGTCGATCATCAACGCACTTATTAGCATGGCATAGTGTAACGGCAATGGTCAAGCTTGTGGCTTTAGGTTGTAAAATAATTCGCCCCGCGTGGGATTCCTACGCAGGGCGACGTTAATTGTACTAAGAAATTTATCATCCCAGAAACTTGGCAATCCACCCTTGACTATGGGCGAAACGGAGAAAAACGTACAGGGCGCAAACGCCAAAGACGATTCCCAAACCAAGTTGCAGGTTTACCCAGTGAAAGACAAACGACATTAGCCATGCTATCAGCGTCAGAAGTGTTGCCATATAGCTGGCAAGCTGTAGGCTGAGCTTAAGGTTAAAGACTGTCAGGTTTTCCTTAGCGCTGGGCTGTGGTTGTGAAGACTGCTCGATCGCTTGCCTGCGTATCGGTGTGGGGGTTTGACCTTGTAACTGATAAGCTGATGTGGTCTGAGCGTTTATAGCCGCTTGCCGCAACCCAACGATAACATGCTCGGCCGTTGGCCTTGCTGCCCGTGACGCTGGTTGCGGTAGTGGCCGGTACCTTATCGTCGAGCTAGAGAGTCGGCCACGGCCCGCTTCATGATCGTCTTTTTCTCCGCCGGGCGCCAAAAGAATCTCGGTGGGAGCTGTTGTCGTCCTCTCGTCCATATCGGCAACTGCGGTAGGCTGTCCGGTGCTGGCCGGATAGTTATGCGGATGTGATCGAGCCGGACTACGGGGTGATTTAGATTGAAGCTGTTCGGGATGTCGATAGTTGGTAATCCAGCCTACCAGATCAGTGTGCAAAGATTGGTAAAACATTCTTTGCATGGTCGTGTCTCGAAACATTCGCGGAAAATTCTGCTTCGGATGCCAGTAGAACAGCTCAAAAACGATAGTGCCGCGCGACCTTTCCCAATCATCGAGCTCATTTAGAATTCGGAAGTCGAAAACTGCATATGGATCAAGCTCTTCCTCGGTGCCGCGCGACCTTTCCCACTCATCGAGTTCATTCAAAATCCGGGGGTCGAAAACCGCGTACGGATCAAGCTCTTCCTCTTCGGCTTCAAAGAACTCATCTGCTTCTTCTGCAATGAATTCCCCCTTCTTCTTAAAGGTATCAGTCACGAATTCATGACATCTTTTGAACAAGTTTTCTTCATCCTGAAGTTCCTCGGCAGTGAACGGCTCCGCAAAGCGGACGGCGATTTCAACCTTTGCTTTATCGCGGCCTCTTCGTCTGACGTAAAAGTCGTATCCTTCTCCCCAACTGCTTGGGTGAACGAATACCTCTTCTTCTGGAGAGTTCATACCTCCCCCTTTCTATGTACATACTACCCACCTACGGGCAATAGCTTATACGACTTTAGCATAATGTGGCTTTTAGGTCAAAGTTCAGCGATATGAGTTTTTGGCCGAGGCATATGACATGAAATATAAGCGGCCTATGACAAGTGCATAGGCCGCCTGCTTACTCTTTTTTGAAAGAGGCATGCAGATACTCAAGTATTGGCAGGATCTTAGACCAGTTGGCACTAATCTGCTCGAATGTCTCGGCAATATCTTCGAAACTGAGCTCCTGCTGAGTTGCTACCAGGAGCTGGTTAACGAGCGCACGGCGCGCAACGGCCAGGTATTCGGGCACGGGATGCTGTTTGCCGAATACTACCTCTAAAATCAAAAGCGCCTCAGTCACAGCCGTAATCTGGTTGGTGATTGCTGAGATGATATTAGCCTTGAGGAGAACAATTGCCCCCATGCTTTTCTCAACTTCACTCATCCCCTGGCTGAGGATTTCTAGTAGGTCTTCGGGGAGCTCTGGGATAGGGTCGTTGGCCATAATAAGCCCTCCTAACAATTCAAATCGTGTTGCCGCAATGATACACCGACTCGCTAGTCGTTAAGCCGTATGGTAATCCTTAGAGCCCCGATTGTCAACTAAACTAGAGGTGGCTGAACTTAAAAGTGCGCAGGGTTTGATCCATTGCGCACTTTTTACCGGCACGCATTTCGCTTCACGAAATGCTATTGGGGTAGGGGAACCCAGCCCTACGGCAGGTTTCCCCTCCGCCAGAACTCCCTCCCTTCCATGGAGTTACTATTCCGGGAAGTAAATTCCCGGAATAGTAACGGAGTGTTGAGATGTGTGGCCAGGTGATTGCAAACGTCTACAGGCGCCAGACAGCCGATAGTGGTCGTTGGTGACAGGTCACCGCTCCCGAAAATGCGCCCAGGTACTCTCGGCATATATGTACAAAAAACCGCACACAACCGACAGACTAAGGCACCCCAGTTGTACGACTAATGAAGGCCAACTGCTCATGAACTGCAGCGAACCCCCCATAATCAACAGTGGAACTGCGATGCTGAGAATAATATACAGGCTGCCGATCAACCCGACCGCTTTCCAATTACCAGGTACGGCGACTTCCACGAATTGCTGCACGACTTTTCTGGGCGGGATGGGTCGCGACAAAAAACCATCCACACATGCACCAATGGCATTCTCAAGCTCAGCCTTAATTTGCCGGCTCAGCTGCTGGGTTTTTCTGAAAACTCGGGGAGGGTAAGCAATAACGACAAAGCAGGTGTTTGGATCGTCCTGATGCTGCTCAAGCGTGACATCTTGCGGCTCAGCGATGAAACTCTGGGCGATACCAAGAAGCACTTGCCGCAACGCGACCTTCTCAACTGGGCGTAAGCCGTCAGTAGCCAGCCGTACCTGTACTACAAGCTCGACTACCCCCGTATTTGGGGGCCTGTCAAGCCAGACATTCTCATGCTCTTGTGATGGCATGATTTCACTCCTTCTAAGAAACACAATCTACCAACCGCCGGAATCGCTTTGATTATTATCGCCTGAGTATCCGTGAATGTCAAATTCTCCGGCCGTGCCAGGTGACAAACCAATTTTATTTTGCTACAATGCCTGAAGTTATGGCAGAATTTATCAACGTCCGCGGCGCGCGAGAACACAATTTAAAGGATATCGATGTCCAGATTCCACGCGATAAGCTGGTGGTTATTACCGGTTTGTCGGGGTCAGGGAAGTCGAGCTTGGCTTTTGACACTATTTACGCCGAAGGGCAACGGCGGTACGTCGAAAGCCTGAGCAGCTATGCTCGCCAGTTTTTGGGCCAGATGGAAAAGCCGGATGTCGACCAGATTGACGGCCTCAGCCCGGCGATTAGCATCGACCAAAAATCCACCAGCCGCAACCCACGCAGCACCGTTGCCACCGTGACTGAGATTTATGATTATCTGCGCCTGTTATATGCCCGCGTTGGTGTGCCGCACTGTCCGGTGTGTGGCAAAACGGTGGAGCGGCGCAGTCCGCAACAGATTGTGGATGATATTGTGGCGCTCCCGGCCGGCGCCCGCCTGATGCTTTTGGCCCCTGTTGTCAACGATAAAAAAGGTGAGTTCGCCCACATTCCCGAGGAATACCGCCGCGCTGGTTTTGCGCGCGTGCGGGTGGACGGCGTGGTGTATGCGCTGGATGAATTTCCCGAACTTGACCGCAACAAAAAACATAGTATCGAAGTCGTGGTTGACCGCGTGGTGAACGACCCCGAAAACCAAAGCCGCATTGCCCAGTCGGTAGAGCAAGCGCTGGAGCTTGGCGATGGTGTGGTGCAGGTCAGCAACGCTGATTCGGCCGAGGGTTTCACCTACTCGCAGCGCTACGCGTGTCTTGATCATCCCGACGTGGCCATTCCCGAGCTCGCCCCGCGCTTGTTCAGTTTTAACTCGCCGCACGGTGCTTGTCCGGTGTGTACCGGCCTGGGCAATCGGTTAGAAGTTGACCCCGAGCTGATTATTAATCCAAAATTAACTATTGCCGAAGGCGCCATCCGCCCCTGGAATCGCGTGCGTGTTGATACTTGGTACGTCAAAAAAGTAGCAGCCATGGCTGAAGCACACGGCTTCTCGCTGCACGTGCCGGTCAATCAGTTGACACCAGAGCAGATTAATATGCTGATGTACGGTACTGGTGACGAGCAGTACGAGGTGCCCATTACCGCTGGCCGCACCTTTAAGACCGATTTTGAAGGCATTATCCCGAACCTCGAGCGCCGGCATCAGGAAACCGAAAGCGAGTTTATGCGTCGCGACATCGAGCGCTTTATGCGCGAGCGCGAATGCCACAAATGTAAGGGCGCGCGGCTCAAACCCGAGGCGCTGGCCGTGACTGTCCACGATATGAACATTATGGATGTTTGCCGCATGAGCGTTGCCGACAGCCTTAACCTTTTTGCCAAAAAGCTTGTGTTGAGCGAAACCGAGCTGATTATTGCCAAGCAAATTTTGCGCGAAATTAACGCCCGGCTGACGTTTTTGAATGATGTCGGTCTTAGCTATTTGGAGTTATCGCGTGGCGCCAGCACGCTCAGCGGCGGCGAGGCGCAGCGCATCCGGCTGGCGACGCAAATTGGTTCTGGGCTGCAGGGCGTGCTGTATGTGCTCGATGAACCGTCGATCGGCCTGCACCAGCGCGACAACGACCGGCTGATTGCCACACTCAAGCACTTGCGCGATCTCGGCAACACGGTGATCGTGGTTGAGCACGACGAAGATACCGTTCGCGCCGCCGACTACCTGCTGGATATCGGCCCTGGCGCCGGTGTGCATGGCGGCCACGTAGTTGCTGCCGGCACGCCTGACGAAGTTGCCAAAAACCCCGACAGTATTACTGGCCGTTATCTCAGCGGCACCGAAACGATTCCAGGGCCAAAAAAACGCCGCACGGGCAATGGCAAACAGCTGGTGATTAAGGGCGCCCGCGAGCACAACCTCAAAAATATTGATGTCACCATTCCGCTTGGCCAAATGGTGGTGGTGACCGGTGTGTCCGGCTCGGGCAAATCGACACTGGTCAACGATATTCTGGCCAAAGAGCTAGAACACCGACTTAACCGCGCCAACGAGGTGGCAGGTAAGCACGACGACATCGAAGGCGTCAGTGCCCTCGACAAAGTCATCGTTATCGATCAGTCGCCTATTGGCCGTACGCCGCGCAGCAACCCAGCGACTTATACCGGTGTATTTACGCCAATTCGCGAGCTGTTTGCCGCAACGCCCGAGGCTAGCATACGCGGTTATAAATCTGGCCGCTTCAGCTTCAACGTTCGTGGTGGCCGCTGCGAAAACTGCCAAGGCGACGGCGTGATTAAAATTGAAATGCACTTTTTGCCAGACGTGTACGTAACCTGCGAAGTTTGCAAAGGCAAACGCTACAACCGCGAGGCGCTCGAGATCCATTACAAAGGCAAAACCATTGCCGACGTGCTAGAAATGACTGTTGAGCAAGCCGCCGAATTCTTCACTAACGTGCCGATTGTCTCCAAAAAAATGGAAACGCTGGTCGAGGTTGGGCTCGGGTACGTCAAGCTTGGCCAACCGGCTACCACGCTGAGTGGCGGTGAAGCCCAACGCGTCAAATTAGCCACCGAGCTGGCTCGCCGCGCCACCGGCCGCACACTGTATATCCTTGACGAGCCGACCACCGGCCTGCACAGCGCCGATGTTAAAAAGCTCCTGCATGTCTTGCAAGCTCTGGTTAGCGCCGGCAATAGCATGGTGATTATCGAACACAACCTTGATGTCGTCAAGTCTGCCGATCACCTTATCGACCTTGGCCCCGAAGGCGGTGATGGCGGCGGGCAGATTGTAGCCATTGGCACACCAGAGAAGGTCGCCAAAAATGCAGCCTCCTTCACCGGGCAATACCTAAACCGTATCTTGAATTTGTAGCAATACAGTTTTATAATTAGCTTCATGCCTGCCAAAAGGCAGCACGTGCTTAGTCGTTCGAAAGGACATGCATGCGACAGAGGCGAACTTTTGGAGAAGCTATAGATAGCTTTTTGAAGACGTTTTACATCATCTGGTTCTTGCCCGCCGGTCTGTTGCTGGCCTTGTGCCTGAGGATGTTGCTGGAAGCTATGCAGATGCAATATGTCGTGGCGTGCCTGGTGTTGTCGGTATTCAACTTTTTACTAACGTTTGCACGGATTCGCAAGGAGCTGCATGTACCAGCAAAAGACTGGTTGTCCGTCCTGAGCCTGGTTGTCTTTCTGCAAGCCTCTGGCGCCATTGTGGCACTTTTGTGCGTATGGATTGCGCTTGTTGCCGGCGGAAGAAGCGCGCCGGGCTTAATCGGACTAGGGGCTGTCATCGTGGTTAATGTGGCCACTTGCGTGAAAGCCATGAAGATGTACAAAAAGTAAAGTAGTGGATCCTGGGAAGAGAGAGCTTTTATGTCAATCAGTCTAAGCTGGGCTATGCTTGTGCTCGCTGTCGCCGGCATTGTAAGTTTTATGATGCTGTGGCCATACTTCTACACGGTGTATCTGATAGCTGGGCTTGTTGACCGGCAGCCGATTACTCGGCTAAAGCGAAAGATCCTAACCGTTGTGCTCGTGTCGGGCCTTTCTATTAGCTTTAGCCTCGTCGTTCATTTTACTGTTCAACAAACCAACTGGACGGTGAGCGACCCGGAAGGTTGGATGACATGGATTATTGTTGCGCCAAACGCGCTTGTGCTTGTGGCACAAGGCATTATTGGCTTGGTGCATAGGCGTACTATGTAAGTCTCAGACGGGAAACGGCTATGCTGCTTCCCGTTTTTGTTTGGATTATATGTTTAATATATAAATGCATGTATCAAGTTTGTAAAAGCAACGACCTCAATATGGGTAATGGCGGCGTTACTTGGGTATCTGAATTCAGCTGTTTGATATAAGATTAGGAAACGCTCCGGTCGAGTGACCAGAGCGCATAGTTAGGCCCCAGGATTATCCAATTGTCGGGTTGTGCCAGGATTGGATAGCGCGCCAGTCTTTATGTGGAAGTTTTTCTCAATGGCCTTAACCTGACCGGTATAGCCATCGTTGACGAGATTTCTTCTATTGGTCTCGCGCTGGCTCAGTAGGGCAGCGGAACGAGCTAGAGGGTTCAGGGCAATATTTAGAAGCTTCTTTATTTCATGTTGGAGTTCGAGGTTGCGATGTGGGGCATCTTTTACTGTTTCGATGACAGCCGTTCTTTGACTGCCTAGAACTTGCTGGACGTTGGCCATAAAAATCAAACAGCAACGAAGCTCGGCCTTAGCGTGGTCGGCACGCATCGGGGCGCTAATGGTGTTTTGCACGAGCTGGTCGTACCAGTTGGCCATTGCTTGCAACAGCTCATCTGCGACCTTATTGTAGGCATCGGACACCTCCATCAGGCGCTGAATTTCCTTGAGGTTCCGCTTGGTTTTTGCCCTGAGCCTGAGCCACAGGAACACGAAAAATAGACACAATCCACCCAGAACTGCAACACCTCCCCAAAGCATGGTAACCGGATCTGTTATCGCCATAGATCTTCTCCTTGAAGCTGGTCTAACAAAAGTTCGAGCGATCGTCGCCGATCACTTCCCAATTAGTGTATCCGATTAGCCAGCAGATGCGAACCATAAGTGATTTGTGATATGCGCGGTTGCATGTATATACTGAGGTAAGGTACTGTAAAACTATGCTGATTAAATCTATTCACGGCCGGCAAATTTTAGATTCCCGCGGCAACCCGACGGTTGAAGCTGAGATAATCTTGGACGATGGTAACGCGGGCCGCGCCGCCGTTCCTTCGGGTGCCTCGACCGGGTCAAACGAGGCGATCGAGCTCAGAGATAATGATGCCAGCAAGTTTGGCGGCAAGGGTGTGCTTAAAGCGGTTGCCAACGTCAATGGCGAAATCGCTGCTGCGCTCACTGGCAAAGACGCTGCTCGGCAGCACGATATCGACCAGACCATGCTCGATCTGGACGGCACCCCCAACAAGGCCCGCTTGGGCGCTAATGCCATTCTGGCGGTTTCGCTGGCGGTGGCGAAGGCTGCTGCCCACGCGCAGCATCTCGAGCCGTATGAGTATTTTGGGATGCTCGATCCCGACAAGCGGCCGTTCTCGCTGCCGCTGCCGATGATGAATATTATCAATGGCGGCCTGCATACGGGTTGGCAATCCACCGACATCCAAGAATTTATGATCTTACCGGTCGGTGCGCCCACCTTTAGCGAAGCGGTGCGCATGGGTGCGGAAGTTTTCCATACACTAGGCGGTGTGCTGCGGGCCAAAGGCTATAACACCAACATCGGCGATGAGGGCGGTTACGCACCGAAGGTCAAGGGCGACCAGGAGGCACTGGATGTTATCGAGCAGGCGGTGGCCCAGGCCGGCTACCGACTTGGCGAGGATATTTTGCTAGCTTTTGACCCGGCAGCCTCTCAATTTTACAAAGACGGCACCTACAACCTGGCTATGGAAAATCAAAAGCTGACAACCGCGGCTATGATTGACCGGCTGGCCGAGCTGAGCAGTAACTACCCAATCATCTCTATTGAAGATGGGCTTGCCGAGCAAGATTGGCCGGGTTGGGTAGAGCTGACCAGGCGCCTCGGCGCCAGCAAGCAACTGGTCGGTGACGATATTTTTGTCACCAACACCAAGTTTTTGCAGCGCGGTATCGACCAAAAAGCTGCCAACGCCATCCTGATTAAACCCAACCAAATCGGCACGCTCACCGAGACGATTGAAGCGGTCAACCTGGCGCACAAAGCCGGCTGGAACGCGATTATTTCGCACCGCTCGGGCGAGACCGGCGACACTAGCATCGCGCATCTGGCGGTGGGCCTGGGTATTGGGCAAATCAAAGCCGGCTCGCTATCGCGGACCGAGCGGGTGGCGAAATATAACGAACTTATTAGGATTGAGGAGTTGCTTGGCGGCGCGGCGCAGTATGCTGGCCGATCTGTGCTCAAAGTGTAGTCGAAGCTAAGTTGGCTTTCATACAAAATATAGTGTACTATCGTTACATCTCTTTGTATGACTCACCTGGAGTCTAGTTTTGCAGAAAGAAGATGTATGGCTGATACAATTATTCAGATCTTTGGCATCGTTTTGGCGCTAATCGGGGTTTGGGTGGTGATTAACACAATTTTTAACCTCGTCGGTTTAGTGCTTGAGGACCAGGCGGCCTTCATTGTCGGGGGCATCATGTTTGTTGTTGGCATTGTGCTGTTATGCTTCCCAACACTGACTGCTGCTGGCGCTTGCCATTAAAACAGCGATTGCTTGGGTTCGGGCTGCTGCACTTGTCGGCAGCCTATTTTTATACTGAACCGCGGCTGCATCATTCTGTGGTGCGACTTTGTCGAGATGCAAAGCTACGTATTTATTAGATTTTATGTTAAAATATATCAATCAAATGACGATCTCGTTATTTGCGATGCCATTTTGCAAGAATGAGGTGAGCTATGACTTTACAAATTGGCCAGGTTGTACCCGGAACCGATACTGTTGTCGAGCGTGAGCTAGGCCACGGCTCTTTTGGCATGGTTTATCTTTGCAGCCAAGCATTAATCGGTCGGCGGGTGGCGGTTAAGGAGCTGGCGCGTGATCATCAAGACCCGAACAAAGATACGATCATCCTTCGCGAGATCCGCACTATGGGCGGTTTAACCCACCCCCATATTACGACAATCTATCAGGTGCAACCAACGGCAGCTTTTTACTACATCATCATGGAGTATGCTGCGCTGGGGAGCCTGCGCGCGCTGCTGAGTAGCGGTGCGAAGATTCCTATACCTAGAGCTATAGAATATACCATGCAGATTGCCAGTGCCCTTCAAGCTGCGCATAACAATAGGATTATTCACCGGGATGTGAAGCCCGAGAATATCCTCATAAAGCAAGGAGACGTGTTACAGCTCTGCGATTTTGGGATTGCCCAACGGCAACATCTCAACGGCACGGTAGCTTACACGCCGGTGGGCACCCAGGTCTATGCTCCGCTAGAACAGTGCATGGGCAGGCCGCAATTCGTGAGTGATGAGTATGCCCTTGCGGTAACCAGCTATGAGCTATTCTGTGGTGCCGCGCCAGATTATCCGCCGTACATCTACGCCTCGTTGGGGAGCACGTTGCCGCCACTGGATACAACCGGGCTCAATGTCGTATCGACGGCTACCTGGCAGGTGGTCGCAAAAGGTCTGGCGAACAAGCCGGAGGATCGGTATCCCACGGTCATGGAGTATGCCGAGGCGCTGGCACAGTCTCTTCAGCCAACTGCGCCGGTGCAGATCCAGAGTTTCGCACCGCAGCCTCCCGCCCAGCTGCCGCCTTCTCCTGCACCTGCGGTGCGGCCGGGGCGTGGAGCGCCTTTTTCCTCGTTTCCGGGTCGGACATTGTCTCAGGACCCAACGGGCGTCGCGTTGCTGTCTAACAACCCATGCGATGGCCGGTATGCTGACAACGAGTCTGTAGATGCCCTGCGCGTCAGGCTGATAACACAACTTCTCGAGCCTACCGGCCCCTCCTGCCATCCGTTTTTCCAGGGTTTGACGCCGTTGCTGATCGAAGCCATGAAAACAGGCGACTATACGCTTGTGGCTGGCTACGCTCTGCAGCATCACACCGAAGTGAAAACTGCGGATTTGATTGACCGAACCAGGTTGCTGGGTGTCTCGACGCTGGCTTTGCTTTGGTTACGGTGTGCGACGTTTGCGGCCACGTTCTTGACGCATAATTCGTACAACAACAATCCTGTTAGAGAAGTGATTGAACATCTGGTATCTGCAAAGTGCATTGACCTCTTTTTTGAGAGCGACCAGGAACTGGCGACCAAACAAGGATACTCAATTGCTGTTGCATTGCCAGACTACACCCAAGCCTTTCGGCACCTACTGGCATCGGCGAAAGTGCAGAGGTCCGCGCAGCCCGATTTGTGGATGACTCAACTTTCGGCGGAGAAGCTTGCTTATATCGGCCCATTGGGTAACGAGCTGCTCGACGCCTCGCTGCTGCAGCCCCCTGTTGTGGGTCTTGCTTTTGCAGATTTGCGTCGTTGGCTGCGAGTTGCTATATGGACTGGCGATTACCGGGTGTGGGATCTGCTTGCCAACCGTTTGTATTCTCCAGGTTTTAAAACCAGTCTCTTCAGGGAATCAGCGACTACCGAAGGGTTGAGTGGTATCACTTACCTTGAGGTCTGCATGCTACGTTTAATATGGGACGAGAATGACGGATTCATATCGGCAGACCCCTTTATACAGGCTGCGATCTGGAACGGCATCTCTGATCTTTTTCCGAACCCCAGCCTCGACCCGATGCTCTCGAAAGGCTTTGCCTACAATGGTATGACGTTCGCGCAGGCAGTCTGCCAAACCCGGCCGCGCGTTCTTGATATGCTTGGTAAGGTTATTGGCCAGGATATTCCTGAACTGGTTCCTGCAATGAAGGCCGTCCTTAAGGTGTAAAAATCAAATAAGCAGTACAAAGACGTACTGCTTATTTTAATTCGGAGCTTTTCTACTGGTCGGATGTTTTCCGCGCAGTTTTTTGACGCCGCAAAACCTTATCCAAAAACAACTTGCGGCTGTCGCGGTTAGCCAGGATGTGTACCAGGGGTGAACCGACGGTGATTAGCATGGCTAGCGCCACGACCGGCAGAATCAACTCGTCAATCTTAATGCCGTGCGCATCCAAAAAGTTACCCGCAAAGTAGGCGATGTAGGTAATGCTGGTGACCCAAAGTAGGCAGCCGATGGCGTCAAAAAACACAAACCGCCGGTATTTCATGCGGCCAACACCAGCCACCACTGGGGCAAAGGTGCGGATAAGTGGTATAAACCGGGCGATCAAAATAGTAACCGGCCCATATTTTTCGTAAAAATGCTCTGCCCGGCGCAGATTATCCTGATGAAACACCAGCGAATCTTGCTTGCGGAAAATCTTGGGCCCAAGCTTGTGCCCGATCCAATAACCGGTGTTATCGCCAGCCACGGCCGACAGCCAAAATAATAAAATTAGCAGATGTACACTAAAGCCAAACACGTTACGCGAAGCCAAAAAACCCGCGGTAAATAAAATCGTATCGCCCGGTAAAAAGAACCCGACTAACAGGCCCGACTCGGCATACAGGATTCCCATAATCAGCAGCGCACCAACCGCGCCCATGGCGGTGATTAAAGCGGTTAGGTTTAGGCCGAAAGACATAAATCTATTCTATCATAGGGCATAATAAGTTGAAATTTTTCAATAAAAATATTGCGTTTTAAAAAATATCTTGTATACTAGGGTTCAGCTTGTATTTTGAAAAGAGCAATTCGTGGGGAGTTATGGCAATACAAAGCTTGTATTGCGATTGTCTCCCTGCGAAATATTTTTTGTGATTTTTGTAAGTCAATGATGGCGAGATAGATGTCGAAGTGGTGTTTATCTCGCCGTCATTGACGCAAGATTACAATTTTGCTTCAAGTGATGGTGAAAGGCTACCCTAATTTTTACTGTATGACTCACATGTGAAAGGAGACATACTATGTCTCAAACGACCTTCGAGGAGCTTGCTGGTTACCTTAATCCGGCTGACGACCTGACTCTCGAGCAAATCAACGCGATTCTCAGCACTCCATTCAAAGACGTTGTCGTTGAGGGCGTGATCGAGAATGCGGTGATGCTGGCTAACGCCTTGGCATCAGCCGGGTTTATGCCTGCGAGGACCGATGCGCGCGCCCGTATCGCTATTGCCCGCGCTATCCTCTTGCAATGCAAAGATAACCAGATTCGGTTTACTCCCGCATTGCCTGCTACGGCCCCGTTGGCTGGAGCTTCTGACGCTGTCTTGCACTTTATGTCGGAACTCCCTGAGCACCTCGATATCTATGAGTTGCTACGGCGCATCGAT